>DATLNE010000028.1 GCA_035536915.1 Acidimicrobiales bacterium | reverse complement strand
CCGCAGCATCTCGCGGACGTCCTCGTCGGTATGGGGTGCGAACCTCACGCTGCGGGCAAGTGTACGGGTGCGCTCAGCCGTTCCGGGTCGTCAACCCGACGCATCCTCGAGGCCGTACTTCGTCACGAGGGACAGGTAGTCGCGCTGGTAGAAAACCTTGCAGCGCACCTCCGGGTAGCGCTCGCGGAGCCGCCGCACCTTCCGGTTCTTCTTCGTGACGAGCTTCTGGCTGAGCGTGGTGATCTCGATGTAGAGGTCGTAGGCGGGCAGGTAGAAGTCGGGGCGGAACGCCTGCGCCGGATGGCCCTGCCGGTCGTGCTCGAGGATGAATTCGGTCGGCTCGTACTCCCACGCCACGCCGTAGAAGTCCAGCAGCTTGGCGAACTGCCGCTCCGAGTTGTGGGCGAAGCGGATCTCCTCGTGCGGTAGCCCCGTCGTGTCAGCCCCCGGCGCCCGCCGCCGCATCGGGCAGCGTCCGCTCCTCCGTAGCGACCGGTTCCTCGGCCGTGCGGGGGGCGAACTCGTGGATGGCGGCGTCGAGCTCTTCCACCACGCCTGCCAGCGGCAGGACGATGTTGAGCACGCCTTGGCCGCCCTTGAGCAGGTCGACCAGTTGGTCGTCGCTCTGGGCCAGGACCGAGTTGGAGCCGCTGATCACCAAGTTCGCCGTGGTGACCTCGGCGCCCGTCTCGCGCAGCGCCTCCAGCGCCTTGCGGGCCTGCTGCAGCGAGATGCCCGCGTCGAGCAGGCGCTTGATGACCTTGAGCTCGAGCAGGTCTCGGTAGGAGTACAGGCGCTGCGTGCCGCTCCCCTTGGCGCCGCTGATCGAGGCGGCCACGAGGTTGGTACGCGTCCAGTAGTCGAGCTGGCGGTAGGTGATGCCGACGATCGAGCAGACCTTGGGCCCGCGGTATCCGGCTTCAGACATTGGGGAAGTCCTCCGGCATGGTGACACCGACGTAACTACGCCGGTGTGAGAAGGGTAAACCCCGCGAACCCGCACGTCAACGGGCTGCTCAGGATGTGAAGTCTTCGGGGCGCACGCCCTCGATGAACTGCTTGAACTGCGAGACGATCTCGTCGGGGTTGGCGTCGACGTCGTCGTCGTCCTCGTCGGGCGCCAGTTGCACGCCCTCGCTGTCGATCAGCTCGTCCTCGGCGAAGATCGGCGCCCCAAGGCGGGCCGCCAAGGCGATGGCGTCGGACGGCCGGCTCGACACCACCGTCGACACGCCGTGCTGCGACAGGTGCAGCTCGGCGTAATAGGTGCCCTCCCGCAGCTCGGTTATGAGCACCCGGTCGAGGGTGATGCCCATGGTCGTCAGGACGTCGCGAAACAGGTCGTGCGTCATCGGCCGCGACGTCGCCACGCCTTGGATGGCGAAGGCGATGGCGGTCGCCTCGGGGGCGCCGATGAAGATGGGAAGGGTGCGGCGAGCGCCGCTCACCTCTTGCAGCAGCACCACCGGGTTGTTCGTCGGGAGCTCCACGCGAACTGCGGTCAGGTGCATTTCCACCATGCGGGCACCCTACCCCGGGGCCAAACGTTCGAGTACGACGACCTCGTCGAGGTTTCTGTAGCGCTCGCCCTCGTCGAGGCCGTAGCCCACCACGAAGTCGTCGTCGATCTCGAAGCCGATGTAGTCCACCGGCGTGGGCACGATGCGCTGCGAGCGGCGGTCGAGCAAGGTGCACGCGGCCAGCGAACGGGGGCCGCGCCGCTGGAGCTCGCCCAAGAGGTACGTGAGGGTGAGGCCGGTGTCGACAATGTCTTCCACCAGCACCACATCGCGCCCGGCGATGTCGAGGTCGAGGTCCTTGACCAGGCGCACCCGGCCGGTGCCCTCGGCGTACGAGGAGATGGCCAGGAAGTCGAGCTCGACGTGCACGGGCATGGCTCGCACCAAATCGGCCAGGAACGGCATGCAGCCCTTGAGCACCCCGACCAGCAGCACGCCGTCGGGATAGGCCGCCGCCAGTTCACCGCCCAGCCGCCGCACCCCCGCCCGCAACTCGTCCCGCCCGACGACGACCCGGCGTGCGTTCAACTACCGATGAGGCCCTTGAGGGCCTGGCGGACCATGGCGGCGCGCAGGCGTTGGCCCATCTCCGCCAGGTCGCCCAGCGTCTCCACCGCCTGCTGGCGCGCCTGGGGGTTGCGCTGCTTGAGCAGCGGCGTGACGATCTGCTCGAAGAGGGCGGACTCCCGCTCGGCGGCGTTCTTGTAGGCCCGCAGGTGCCGGGCCTCGATGCCGAACTTCAGGAAGCTCGCGGCCAGCCCGGCCACGATCAGCGCCTCTTCGTCGTAGTACACGGTGCCCGCCACCGGGCGGCCCGCGACGAACCCGTAGCGCTCCAACTCGGCGACGCCCTCGGGCGGCAAGCCGCTGGCCGACGACAGCTCGTCAAGGGTGAGGTTCACCCCCGACGCACCGGCCGACAGCGCGGAGCTGGCCGGGGGCACGGGACGCGACCGCCGCACCGGTTCGGGCTCCGGCGTCGGTTCCGGCTCTGCCTCCACCTCGGGCGCCGCCGCCACGGGCGCGCCTTCGGGCTCGACCTCGTCGTCGTCGTCGACCTCCTCCCCCGTCAGCCGGCCCTTGATGACCTTGAGGGGGAGGAAGTGCTCGCGCTGCTGGCGCAGGATCCAGCGCAGGCGCTCGACGTCGGTGTCGTAGAACTTGCGGTACCCCGACGGCGTGCGCTCGGGGTCGACCAAGCCCTGGCTCTCCAAGAAGCGGATCTTGGAGATGGTGATGTCGGGGAACTCGTCCTTGAGGAGCGACAGCACCTCACCGATCGAGAGATACGCCCGTTCGGCCATCAACCCTCGGCTGCGGCCAGGAAGACGAGCTTGAACTTGCCGATCTGCACTTCGTCGCCGTTGTCGAGCGTCGCCTCGTCGATGCGCTCGCGGTTGAGGTACGTGCCGTTGAGCGAGCCCACGTCGCGCACCACGTAGCCCGGCCCCTGCCGCACGAACTCGGCATGGCGGCGCGACACCGTGATGTCGTCGAGGAAGATCTCGCTGTCGGGATGGCGGCCCGCTCGGGTGACCTCGCTGTCGAGGGCGAAGCGGGAGCCGACGTTGGGTCCCCGCTTCACGACGAGCATGCCGGTGCCTTCCGGGATGTCATCGAGGGCGACGCTGATCTCGTCGTCGACCGGCGCCTCGGGGGTGGCAGGGGGCGCCATGAAGGTGACGGTCGTGTCGTCACCCGACTCCTGGGCCAACACCGCCCCGCACGACGAGCAGAAGTTGGACCCGGCCGGGTTCCGATGCCCGCAGTTGTTGCAGAACACGCCTTCCACCGTAATCGCCGCCGGTCAGCCGGCGATGAGGGCGCGGTAGGCCTCGGCGTCGAGCAGGGAATCGAGGGCAGCGGCGTCGCTCGGTTCGACCACGCAAATCCACCCTTCGCCGTAGGGGTCCTCGTTGAGCTTCTGGGGGGCGTCGGCCAACTCGTTGTTGACCTCGACCACCGTGCCGGCAACCGGGGCGTAGAGGTCGGAGACCGACTTGGTCGACTCCACCTCGCCGAAGCCCGCGCCCGCTTCCACCGTGGAGCCCGGCTCGGGCAGCTGCACGAAAATCACGTCGCCCAAGGAATCCTGGGCGTAGTCGGTGATGCCGATGCGGACCTTGCCGTCTTCAAGGCGCGCCCACTCGTGGTCGGACGTGTAGCGGAGCTCGTCGGGAACGTTCATGCGGGGCGCCCTTTCATGAGCCGGACCCTACCGGACGCGCCGCCCGGAGGGTCGGGGCCGCGGCGAGGGCCGGGATGTCGACTTTCGGCGACCGCTGCACCTGTGCGGTGACGCCTGCGAGGGCCGAGAGCGTATCGAGCGCGCCGCCCGGGATCTTCAACCCGCCCTCCAGCGTGGGCGGCTGGCCGATGGCGAACACCTTGAACGGGGCTTCAAACTGCACGCCGTTGAGGGTGACGCCGCCGCCCCGTCCCTCGGCGAAGGCGGATGCCACGCCGATGCGCTGGCCGTTGACGGAGACCGCCTCGGCCCCGGCGTCGCGCAGTTCCTGCACCAGATCGATGAAGGTGTCGTAGGTGATGCTGCCCCGCGGATCGGCGACGTCGACGACCACGCCGGGGCCGGTGACGGGGACGGTGCCCGCCAGCACCTGCAAGGCGTGGAGCTGTTCCTGGCCCGCGGTGGCAGCCGCCGCGTCGTTGCGGCTGGAGGCCTCCAGGTCGGCCAACTGGACCCGCAGCGTGCCGATCTCGTCGCGCAGGGCATCGGCCTCGGTGTTGAGGTTGGCGAGGATGCGGGCCAGGTCCTCTTCGCTCTCCGCCTCCAGCCGCTGGCTGAGCCGCTCGTCGTTACGGAACTGGCTCACCAACAGGAAACCCACCAAGGCGGTGACGACGACAACCAGGATGGGCCCGCCCGCCACGCCCCGACGGGCGGCGATGGGCGCGGTCATCCGCCGAAGACCCGGCGGCGGATCGCCGCGAGGTTCTGGAAGATGCGCACGCCGAGCACCACGACCACCGCGGTCGAGAAGTCGGCCCCCAACTGGTCGCCCACCCACACCAGGAAGATGGCCACCGCGGCGTTGGAGATGAAGGCGATGACGAAGATACGGTCGTTGAAGGTGTGCTCCAGGTACGTGCGCACGCCGCCCAGGCCCGCGTCGACGGCGGCCACCACGGCCATAGCCACGTAACGGCTGAGTTCCTGGGGGACGGACGGCTGCAGCAGGATGGCCACCAGCGCACCGACCAACAGGCCGAACAGCGCCAACATCTACCGACCTCCGGTGGCCGGGGGCACGGGCTCGGCGGTGGTGATGCCGACGCGGCCGGTGTAGGCGGGCACCTCGACCTCGCGTTCGCTGACCGAGAAGCCGAGGCCGAACAACCGTGTCCAGCGCCGGAACCGGGTGGCGATGGCGCTGTCGTCGAAGGCCTTGCGGTCGGCGCCGATCGCCGCGATGCGATAGGGCGGGGCCAGCGGCCGGAAGTTCACCACGATGGTGTCGCCCGCGGCGCGGATGGGGCTGGTGGCCACCAGGCGGCTGTCGTTGACGGCCACCGCCTCGGCCCCCGCCGCGAACAAGGCGTTGACCATGAGCTGGATGTCGGTGTCGTGGATGCGGTAGGCGCCGCTCTGTTCGGGGTCTTCCGGGTCGCGGTCGGAGTCGGACAACCGGATGAGCAGGCCGCGGCCTTTGAGCGCCACCGTGCCCGCTTCGACGGCCAGGCGCTCGGCCCGGTCGGCAGCTTCCTCGTCCTGTTCGGTGCGCTGGGCCATGGCCCGCTGGGCCGCGGTCACCTCGGCGCGCAGGTCGCGCACGTCGCGGTCGAGGCCCTCCACGTCGTGGCGGCGGTCCTCGATCAGCTCGATCAACTGCCCCCGCCGCGGCGCCTCGGCTTCACGGGTGGCGCGGGTGGTCGAGGCCGTCGTCACCAGCAGGAAACCCAGCAATGCAAAGCATCCGGCGAGCGCGAAGGACGACCGACGATACACGGGATGGTGTCTAGCGCAACATCTGCCTGATGCGGCGCGCGTACTCCTGGGCCAGTTCCTTGGCCTCGCGCTCGGTCGGCCCCTCCGCCCACACGTGGGTGACAGGCTCCTCGGGGTCGGGCAGCACCAGTGCCCACCCGTCGTCGTGGAGCACCTTCACGCCGTCGACGAGGACCAGCTCACGGTCCTTGATGCGCTCCACCAGCGTGCGCATCACCATCCCCTTCTGTTCCCACGGGGTGACCACCCGCTCGTGGGCGATGTGCACCCGAGGCACCTGGCTGACGACCTTGGAGAGGCGCAGGCCGGTCTCGGCCAGCATGGCCAGCAGGTTCACCAAGGTGGCGACCGCGTCGTAGGCCGGGAGGAAGGCCGGGAAGATGTAGCCGCCCTCTTGGCTCGCCGCGAAAGCGATGTCGCCTGTGGAGGCCACCTCCATGAGGTGGGGCGTCGACAGCTTGGTCCACTCGATCTCCGAGCCCCAACGCATGCAGGCGTCCTCGACGGTGCGGCTGACGGCGACGGGCACGGCGACCCGGGGCTTGTCGTGGGTGGAGCAGACCAGTTGCAACAAGGTGAACAACGCGGTGTCGTCGTCGAGCACCTGGCCCGCGTCGTCGACGATGGTGATGTGCTCGGCGTCGGGGTCGATGACCGCGCCGAGGTGGGCGCCCGAGGCCCGCACCAGTTCGCTCACCTGGGCCGCCGCCTTCCAGCGGTCGAAGGCCACCATGCCTGCGGTGGCGGCGTAGGGGTTGACGGCGAGGACCTCGGCGCCGAGCTTGCCCAGCACGTTGGGCATGACGAAGCTGGCCGAGCCGTAGCCGTAGTCGATGACGACCTTGAAGCCCGCCGCCCGGACGGCCTCGGCGTCGACCGAGCGCATGAGGGCGCCGGTGTAGTGCTCGATGGCCCGGGGTGGGAACCCGATCTCGCCCATCTCGGCGGCCATGGCCCGGCGGAAGTCCTCGCGGTAGTAGAGCCGCTCGATCTTGAGCTGGGTGGCCTCGGTGACGTCGATGCCGTTGTTGTCGAAGAAACGGATGACGACCGACTGAGGGTCGTCAGGAGCAAGGCGCACGGTGATGCCCGCCTGGCTGCGCACCGTGCGCACCTGGAAGCGGGTGACGGGGATGGTGGCGACTTCGAGGTCGTCGACGTTCACGCCCGCGGCGTTGAGGCCCACCATGACCGCACGCTTGATGGCCCGGGCGGCGCGGCTGGAGTCGCGCGAGCACGTGACGGTGGCGCCCTTCTTCAGCGTGGTGGCGAACGCCATGGCCACCCGCACCGCCAGTTCGGGGGTGATGTCGACATTGGCCAGGCCCGCCACGCCGAGGCGGCCGAACAGGTTGCGGGCGCCGCGCGACTCCCACACGATCGAGGAGTTGATGATGGCGCCGGGCTCGACCGTCTTGAACGGGTAGACCTTGACGCCGGGGTTGATGACGGCGTGGTCGCCGACGAAGCACTCGTCGCCGAGCACCACGCCCTCTTCGCAGCGGGCACCGGCGCGCAGGTCGCTCGAACGGCCGACGATGCAGCCCCGCAGTCGCACGCCTGCGCCGAGGTAGCCGTTGTCGTGCACCACGGCGCGCTGCAGGAAGGCGTCGCGGCCGACCCGCACGTTGGAGCCCAGCACCGTGTACTCGCGCAGGTGGGCACCGGCTTCGACCCGGCAGTAGTCGCCGATGACGGCGGGGCCGTCGATGGTGGCAGCGGGGTCGACCTCGGCGCCCTCGCCCAACCAGATCCCCTCCCCCATCTGGAAGCCGGGGATCTCCACTTCCACCTTGCCGTCGAGCACGTCCTGGTGGGCCTTGAGGTAGGCGTCGAGGGTGCCGACGTCCTCCCAGTAGCCCTCGGCCACGTAGCCGTAGAGCGGCTTGCCCGCTTCCAGCAGGGCCGGGAACACCTCGCCCGAGAAGTCGACGGGGCGGCCCGCCTCGATGTAGTCGAAGACCTCGGGCTCGAGCACGTAGATGCCGGTGTTGATGGTGTCGCTGAACACCTGGCCCCACGTCGGCTTTTCGAGGAAGCGCTCGATGGCGCCGTCTTCGCGTGTGATGACGATGCCGAAGTCGAGGGGGTTCTCCATCGACTTGAGGCCGATGGTGGCCATGGCGCCGCGCTCCTCGTGGAAGCGCACGATGGCCGACAGGTCGATGTCGGTGAGCACGTCGCCGGAGATGACGAGGAAGCGCTCGTCGAGCTCGTCCTTGGCGTTGGCGACCGAGCCCGCGGTACCCAGCGGCGTTTCCTCGGTGGCGTAGACCATGCGCACGCCGAACTCGGAACCGTCACCGAAGTAGGTGCGGATGGCCTGCGGTAGGAAGGCCACGGTGACGACGATCTCGGTGAAGCCGTGATCGCGCAGCAGCCGCACGATGTGCTCCATCATCGGCCGGTTGGCCAAGGTCATCATCGGCTTGGGCTGGTTCGAGGTCAGCGGACGGAGCCTCGTCCCCTCGCCGCCCGCCATGATGACTGCTTTCACGGGGTGGAGCCTACCCGCCCCTCCGCCAGTGCAGTTCGTGCCATCGGGATGTACATCAGTGCTGCGTACCAGGCGAGCACGAGCCCCGGCAGCACGACCAGCCAGGCCAGTGTCCCGGCCAGGTCGGCCCAGCCCGCCGTCGAGTGGCTGGTGAGGAAGAGCGGGAAGGCGACCATGCAGGCGAAGGTTCCGGCCTTGCCCGCCCACTGCACGTCGATGCGCCGGGCGCCCATGGCGGCCAGCACGACTACGGCGATGGAGACGAGCGCTTCCCTGACGAGGACGGCGACGGCCACCCACACCGGCGCCGAGCCGTCGATCATGATCCCGCCCACGCCGACCAGCAGCATGATGCGGTCGGCGGTGGGGTCGAGCACCTTCCCCAGCGTCGAGACCTGCTGGTAGCGGCGGGCGATGTAGCCGTCGATCCAGTCGGTGCAGCCGAGGGCGGCGAGGAGCAGGGCTGCCCCATAGCGGTCGGGCGGCTCGCTGCCGAACAACAGCCAGACGAACCAAGGGATGCACGCCAACCGCACCAGGGAGATGACGTTGGGGACGGTGAGGATGCGGTCCTCGGGGGGCACGGCCGGCGAGTTTAGGTATGGCGGGTGCTGCGGAGGGGTACTCGAAGAAGCGAACCCACGGAGCGACCGCTGCACCTCAGCCTGAAATTGACGCGCGACCCCAGGAGCGCCGCTGCAGCCCGGCGGTTCGTTTCGCGCGTGCTGGCGGAAGCGGGACGGGGCGAGGGTGACGGTGTGGTCGTGCTGCTGACCAACGAGCTCGTGACCAACGCCATCCTCCACGCCGATTCCGAGATCGACGTGGTGGTCGACGTGGAGGACACGACGGTGCGGGTCGAGGTGCGCGACGCGTCGAAGCGAGCCCCGGTGCGGCGACAGGGCGAGCCCACGTCGATGGCCGGGCGGGGGTTGAGCCTGGTCGAAGCACTGGCGTCGGACTGGGGTGTCGACACCATCCCCGGCGACGGTAAGGCGGTGTGGTTCGAGGTCGCAGTATGACCCTGGTGCGGCTGGTGGGCATCCCTGCTGCCGATTTCGTGCGCCTCCACCTCCACGTCGACGACCTGATGCGGGAGCTGGAGATCATCGACGTGGGGCATCGGGCGGGCGTGGCCTCGGCGCCCGCCGAGTTGCGCGACCTCATGCGCCGGTTGCTGCTGCACTACGCCGAGGCGCGGGAGGCGGCGTGGGCGCAGGCCGAGGCGGCCACGGCCGACGGGCGGGCCACCGTCGACATGGAACTGGAGCTGCCGGTCGAGGCTGCTGACGCGGCAGTGAAGTTGACCACGCTCTTCGAACACGCCGATGAGCTGTCGCGGGCGGGCATTTTGCTCACCATGCCGACGCCGCCCGAGCTGCAGGAGCTACGGCGCTGGACGACAACCGAGGTGTGCCGCCAACTGCAGGAGGGCGCCACCCCCTGCCCCTACCCCTGCTAGTCCCGAGTACACAGCCGGCGATTTTCGCCGGCTGTGTACTCGGAACGGAGCGGGTCAGCGGGTGCGCTTGGCCTTCTGCAGGCGGAAGTCGGCCGTGGTCGTGGCGCTGTCTGCCACCGTGACTTGGCGGGCCTGGTCGACGTAGCCGGCGGCGCTCGACGTACAGGTGTACGTGCCCACGGGGACGGCGCTCAGCGTGTAGGTGCCGGTCCCGCTGGTGGTCGTGGTGCCCGCAGTGCCGCAGTCGACCACGGCGCCCGCCAGGTTGACCCTGCCCCTGCTGTCGGTCACCAGGCCGGTGATGGCACCGGTCGGGGTGGCAACCGGTGCGCAGTTGGCGGCCGCCGCGGCGGTGGCCGCTTCGGCGTCGACGATGCCGTAGCCGTAGTCAGGGGTGTAGGTGCCGCGGCTGCCGGTCAGGGGGTGCCGCGACGTGGAAGTGAGGATGTCGAGGGTTGCCTGGCGGTCGCAGCCCAGGCCCTTGACCAGGGCCGCCAAGCCCGCCACGTGGGGGGCGGCCATCGAGGAGCCGATCATTTCGCCGTAGGCGAGCTCGGGGCTGGCCGTTGCGTAGCCGCAGAAGGTGTCGCCCATGCCCCGCACCACCGTGGACACGATGCCGCCGCCGCACTGGGTGATGTAGTCGGCGGCGCCGCCACCGGGGGCCGAGAGGGCCAGCAGGTCGGGCTTCACCGGGAAGTTGGAGTACTCGGCCGGAAGCTCGTTGACCGTGGTGGCCCGGACGCAGAGCAAGCCCTCGGTCCAACCCGGGTAGTCGCACAGCGGCGCTGTCTCGTTGCCTGCTGCGGCGACCACGACCACGCCTGCGGCATTGGCGTTGGCCATGGCGGCGTCGAGCATGGCCCGGTGCTCGTCGAGCAACTGGAGGCCGAGGTGGCCGAGGCCAGGAAGCTGGCCCAGGCTCATGTTGATGACGTCGGCGCCTTGGGCGACGGCCCAGTCGATGGCGTAGGCCAGGTCGTCGGTGTAGGCCGAGGCGCCGTCGAAGACGTTGATCGGCAGGATGGCCGCGTCGGGGGCGACGCCGGCGACGCCGGTGCCGTTATTGGTGATGGCGGCAGCGATGCCCGCCACGTGGGTGCCGTGGTGCGGCGCCGCATCCGGGTCGTCGCTCGGCCGGTATGTGCCGTTGTCGCAGCCGCTCTGGCCGCATTGCACGAACGTGCGACCGGGCAGCAACTTGGCCGCCAGGTCTTCGTGGCCGAGGTCGACGCCGGTGTCGATGACGGCGATGACCGTCCCTGCGCCCGTGCCGTGCTGCCACGCCTGCTCGGCGTTGATCTGCCGGAGCCCCCACTGGCCGAGCCCGGTGACGGGCGCCGTCGGGGCGTAGAAGGTGTCGTTCGGGGCGGCAGCCTGCGCGCTCGGGACCGAGCCCATCAGCAGGACTGCAAGGGTGGCAACAGCCACGAGGATCCGTCGTGAGAACAAGAGTCCGCCTCCTCTGTCGAATGACCAGGCTAGCTCGAAAGAACTAGTTCCCGAACGGGCTCAATCAGCAACATTCGGACGGCGACAACCTTCGAGGGGGATACTTGCACGACCAACTCCCCCCGGCACGCCGTTGCGCCGGTCGTACTCCTCTGTCCGTGTCCCACCCGTGGTCGGCGGTCGGTCGTCCTGCCCTCACAACGTGACCCGCGGGTCGCCGTCCTCGGCCATCGACATATAGGACACGACCTGTCTTCTAGTCCGGCTCCTCGACTGATGTGCACTCAGGCTGCGGCGTGGTCCCCCGTACGTAGTTCTCGAACGCACAGAGCGTGATGCCGGTCCGAAACACCGCCTGACGCTCCGCTCCGCCGACGGTGTACGTCACCGCGAACCCCGTGGCATACCCGCGTCCGGGCTCGTCGCGCCGGACCCCGAACGTCACCGCCAGGCCTCGCTGACGGGTAGTCGTCGGGTCGCCCCGAGGTACGACGGCGCCGGGAAGCGGCAAAGCATCCTGTTGGACCTCAGGCGGCGGGTACCCATGTGTTGCCCCGATCATCCCGAAGCTTCGACCGGGGCCGTTCACCGTGACGCCGACAACGTGCAATCCGTGCACGCCGACGAGTTCGATCTTCTCAAGGGTGACCGGCCTGTCTTCTCCTTCGGCGAGTGCGACGAAGTTCCCGAAGCTCAACGGTTCACCGACGGCGGCCACGCCGCCGACGGCATACCACTGGCCGTCGGATCCCGGACCACGAAGGTGCTCGCCTTCTTGGCTCGCCTCTCCGCTGCAAGCTGCGACCACAGACGTGAGACCGACGACCGTGACCGCCAATCGCCACGCCCAGGCGCGCGGCCTACTGCTTGTAGACAAGCGATGACTCGGGAATGGGGCCGTCGTTCCCGCACATCGTCGCAGCGCGCGAGAAGTCGATGCGGAAGTTGTGCTGTGCCATCCAATCGGACGACGAGCTGAGGTTCACGCCGAAGGCGGTCGCACCGATCTTGTAGTGAAAGCCTCGGCCGGTGTTCTTGATGAGAAAACTGCCTTCGCCGTAGGGAACGGCCCAAGTCTTGTACGTCGTCAAGCACTGGCCGTCCCACTGCCCGACGCCGACGCCGGTTTGGCTGCCGCCGTGCCATGTGTTGCCCTGGATCGTCCACTGCGGCGGGCAGTAGCCCTGCACCTTGTACTTGTCGAAACGGAAGAACGTCTGGAGTTGGTTCGCAAACCCGGCGGGAACGTTCCAACCGGTGGCCGCAGTGCTCGACTTCGTGACTCGAATCGATCCTTCGGTCTTCCACGTGCGGTTGTCGGAGCTGATGCCGACCCCAAGGTCGGACTGCGAGCCCGTGGAGTACACGTATGTACCGGATCCTCCTGCGGGGACGTGGATCTCCCCGATGGTGTCGGCGTACGCCCCGGTTTCGATGACCTCGGCGTAGCAGGGCGATCCAGAGGGCGGCGAACCACCGGTGCAGATCGGACCCGCCCGCGTCGCACTCCATGTCTCGGGCAAGCAGATCGTGGTTTGCGTCGCCGCCTGGGGAGCCGAGGGTGCCGGTGCGTCGAGTGGGACCCTGAGGACTGCGACGGACGGCGCAGCGAGCGACCGCGTGAAGAAGGACGTGCCAGATCGGTCCTCCGAGACGACCGTCACCATGAAGTTCGCATAGCCGCCGTTATGTGCGGCTTGGTCGGTCACAGCCGCGAGATCTGCGGGGAGCGGAACCGTGAACCGTCCGTCGTTGACAGCCGCCTGTGCAACCAGCGGCAGTTCTAGCTTCGACCCTACGGATGACACGGCAGCCTCTGCACTCGGCCACACGTAGACGGACACGAGCGCGTCGCCAGTCGGCGAGGGAACGACCGTCCCTTCGACGAGGGCGCCCTGGGCACTGACGTGACCACCCGTCGATACCAACGACGCCGCGGCGACGGCGACCACGAGGGCCCCACGCCTGACGAGACGTCGACTTCCGGATCGCTCAGCGTTCTTTGCCCGCGTGGAAGTCACCTGTAGAACATGCATGCGCCGTCGCAACGAACCCAGCCCCCCGTGAAGGTCGCAGGCCCCCGGCCAGCGATGAGGCCAAGGTAACAGGCCTCGCCCCAGGATGGAAGATATTTCCGAATTGTCCTTCGCTACCTCGGAGTCGGGCTGGGGAGATTTGAACTCCCGACCTCTTGACCCCCAGAGCCACTCTGCGTGTCCGCCCCGTGCCGGCTCATGACGGCCAATCTGCTGACCAGGGCATTCTCAGACAGGAGGCTCATGAGTGCCGCCTCGTCACACCCCGTTGGTCACTTTTGGCGCCGGTCACGAGCGCGGCCGCGGCGACTTGATGTCCATGGTGTTCTCCCCTTCGTCGACGGGGTCAGCCGGTCGGTTGGATCGCTGTGAGTTCTGGTTGGAGTGGCGCGGTCACAGTGGTGCGCATCGGGAGCGCCAGGGCGGAGGTGATGAGGCCGCCGGCGACGATGAGCCACCAGATGCGGTCGTAGGCGACGGTTGCGGCAGCGAGCCCCGATGACGCCCCGAGGAAGGCGATGGTGAGCGCGACGCCGAACGTGCCGCCGAACTGGCGGACGGCTTGGAGCGCGGCGCCGCCGACGCCGGTGCGGTTCTTGGGGAGTGCTTGGGCGACGACGCTGGAGAGCTGCGGGAAGACGAATCCGACACCGAGTCCGCTCAGCACCATCGACGGGAAGTAGTCCCGCAGGTACTCGACCTCGGGGCCGAGCATGAGCAGCCGGTACAGACCGCTGCTCGCGTAGAGGACGCCGCCGACGAGGAGGATCGGTCGTTGCCCGATCTTTCCGGCGAGGCGTCCGGCCCGCGGCGAGACCAGGGCAACCATCGCCGGCCCGGGCGCGACACCGAAGCCCGCCTGGAGGATCGACCAGTCCCACACCTGGGTCAGGAACAGGATCGAGCCGAAGAAGAGAGCGGAGAACGCAGTTCCGAAGACGAGCATCGCGAGGTTCCCCCACGCGAAGTTGGGGATGCGGAACAGGTCGAGGTTCAGCGCGGGGGCGGCGCTTCGACGCTGATGGCCGACGAACAGCAGAAGGGTTGCGAGGCCGGCGCCGAGGAGCCACAGCGTGCGAGCGCCGAACCACCCGGCTTCGTCGGAGCCGATGAGGCCGTAGGAGAGGAGCGCGGCAGCCCCGGCGACGAGCGCGACACCCACGATCGATGGGATCTTCGTCTCCGGGTCGGACGACTCGAGGAGGTGCCGCCTGCCGGCGAGCACCGTGTACACGCCGACCGGGAGGTTGATGAAGAACGCCCAGCGCCAACCGAGGCCCTCCACGATCGCAGCGCCGAGGGTGGGCCCGAGGGAACCGGCGACTGCGCCGGCGACGCCCCAGATCGCGACAGCTCGCGGGAGCTGATCGTGCGCGAACGCGTGCATGACCAGTGCCAGGGACGACGGGATCAGCGCAGCGGCACCTGCGGCTTGGAGGATCCGGAACACGATCAGGACCTCGACGGTCGGAGCCAGCCCGCAGGCCATGGATGCCAACGTGAACACCGTCGAACCGGCCAGGAAGACACGCCGATGACCGATCCGATCCGCCAGCTTCCCGGCCGGAATGAGAAGCGCGGCGAACACGATCGTGTAGGCGTTCAGCACCCACGCGAGCTGCGATGGACCCGAGCCCGAGAACGTGGCGGTGATGTCGGGAAACGCGACATAGAGGATCGTCGTGTCAAGGAACGTCGCGAGCGTGGCGAGCGACGCGACGGTCAGCGTGCGGCGGGACTGGTCGAACACGATGCGCTCAGCCCTGCGTCATGAGACGCGTCTGGAACGACTCGGCGATCAAGGTGCCGTCACGCCGCGCGATCCGGCCGTGCTCGGTCGCCAGACCCGCCGAGCTGGTCGCAATCTCGAACACGCCAGTGAGCCAGTCACCGTCGTCCAACACCACTCGCGGCTGGTGGATGTGGGTCGTCAGGTCGATGCTGACGCCACCCGTCGGCGGCTCGATCCGCAGGAACGCAGGCGGCGGGAACCAGTCCGTCGCCATCGCGAGCCAGGCGGCGTCAACCGTTCGGGACTCCAGCGGGCGTATGTAGCCCTGGATTCTGGCCCGGTCGCCTCCCGAGAACGGCAGGCAGCGCGGATC
>DATLNE010000027.1 GCA_035536915.1 Acidimicrobiales bacterium | reverse complement strand
CCTGCGGGTGGCGCTGTCGGCCCTGACCATGGCCGAGTACTTCCGCGACGTGCAGAACCAGGACGTGCTGTTGTTCATCGACAACATCTTCCGGTTCGTGCAGGCGGGTTCCGAGGTGTCGACCCTGTTGGGCCGCATGCCGTCGGCCGTGGGCTACCAGCCCACCCTGGCCGACGAGATGGGCGAACTGCAGGAGCGCATCACCTCCACCAAGGGCCGGTCGATCACCTCGGTGCAGGCCGTGTACGTGCCCGCCGACGACTACACCGACCCGGCGCCGTTCACCACCTTCACCCACCTGGACGCCACCACCAACCTGAGCCGTGACGTCTTCGCCAAGGGCATCTTCCCGGCGGTCGACCCGCTGGCGTCGACCTCGCGCATCCTGCAGCCCGACGTGGTGGGCGAGCGCCACTACAACGTGGCCCGGGAGACCATCCGGATCCTCCAGCGCTACCGCGAGCTCCAGGACATCATCGCCATCCTCGGCATCGACGAACTGGCCGAAGAGGACAAGGTCCTGGTGGGCCGGGCCCGCAAGATCGAGAAGTTCCTGGGCCAGCCCATGTACGCGGGCGAGCCGTTCACCGGCATCCCCGGCACCAACGTGCCGGTGACCGAGACGGTCGAGGCCTTCGAGAAGCTGGCGCAGGGCGAGTTCGACGACGTTCCCGAGCAGGCCTTCGTGGCCGTGGGCGGCGTCGACGACCTCATGGCCAAGGCCAAGAAGCTGCAGGAGGCGTAGTGACGCTCAAGGTCGAGCTCGTCTCGCCCGAGCGCATCCTCTTCAGCGGGGAAGCGCGCACCGTCATCGCCCGCACCGCGGGCGGCGACATCGCCTTTATGACCGGCCATGCCCCGTTCGTGGGCGCGCTGGGCATCGGCGTGGTGCGCATCCTCCCCGAGGCGGGCGCAGGCGAGGAAGTGGCCGCCGTGCACGGCGGGTTCGTCGAGGTCAAGAACGACCGGGTGACGATCCTGTCCGACGTGGCCGAGTTGGCCTCGCAGATCGATGTGGAGCGGGCCCGTCGAGCCCAAGCCGAGGCCCAGCGGCGGGCGGCCGCCGGCGACGACGCCGAAGCAGAAGCCGCGTTGCGGCGGGCGTCGATCCGGCTGCAGGCAGTAGGCGCGGCCTAGTAACCTGTTTGTTGTGCGTGTGCACAGTTGTTGCACACGGGACCGTCAGTTTTTGGTGGCTGGGACGTTCTTCGTCCGAGGGGGACTCCACCCCGACGTGGTCCGGCGCGCGCGGCCATCCCCCCGGCTGCGCCGCCGGGCCGCCTTTTGTCCCGAGTACATAGCCGGCGAAAATCGCCGGCTATGTACTCGGGACGGACTTCAGTCGCCGCCGTAGTCGATGCGGAAGGTGCGCTCGAAGGCCTCCCGCGCGTCGTCCGGTCCTTCGAACCGCCACCGGCCTGCGGCCGCCAGTTCACTCGGTTCCGACACGCCGCCTGCCACCTCCAGCACGGCCTCGGAGTCGGTCTCCAGCACCCCTGCCGGCGTGCCCGGCCCGACCATGTAGTCGGTGCCGGTGTCGAGCACGATGCGCACCGGCGCTTCCACCTTGTCGGACGCCCGCCACACGACCGCCGCCACCGCCGCTTCGCGGGCCTCGGGCGGGATCGCCACGGGCCGGCCGGTCAACCGGCCCAGTTCCACGGCGGCGATGTGCAACGAGGCGATCACGTCGTCGATGTTCATCTCTGTGGTGCCGCCCTCGGCCCTGAACTCGTCGCGGGAGAGCTCCCAGCGGTCGTCGGCCCGGTCGGCGAACGTCATCTCCGTGCCTTGGCCGACACGGTCGAGCATGTCGGCGGCCGCGGCGCGATCGTCGGGCACGCTGACGGTGTCGTCGCGGTCGAGCGCCCGCAGGTAGCGCGTGCACACCCGCTCGA
Source organism: Acidimicrobiales bacterium (assembly GCA_035536915.1). Classification (NCBI taxonomy): domain Bacteria; kingdom Bacillati; phylum Actinomycetota; class Acidimicrobiia; order Acidimicrobiales; species Acidimicrobiales bacterium. The sequence continues at coordinate 26,762 of DATLNE010000027.1, read as the reverse complement.
CGACGGCGCGCACGGTGTCGTTCCACCCGTCGGCGGGCAGGTCGCGCAGCCACCGCGACAGCGCTTGGCGCTGCGCCACCATGCCCTGGACGTTGCCGGTGGCAGGCATGGCTAGTGGGTGTGCCCGTCCTCGACCTCGCCGCCGAGCGCCTTCCACACGGCTTGGAGGTTTTCGTAGGCCTCGGAGCCGTGGGGGAGCCGACCGAGCGTCTCCATGATCCGGTCGGTGGCATGGTCGCCGTCGGCCGCTTCGAGCAGGTCTTCGCGGGTAGCGGGCCAATGGGCCGAGGCCACGAACCGGGCCAGGTCGGCCCGGTCGTCGGCTGTCACCCGTGACACGCCGATGCCCTGGTCGTCGTGGTCGTCGTGACGGGCCCCGGGGTTGATCTCCACCTCGCCTTCGGCCACCGGCTCGGCCATCCGCGACTCCTGGGACCGTGACTCGCCTCCTCGGCCGTCGACCAGGGACTGCACCTCGTGCTCCATGGCGTCGTCCACTCGGGCGCTGTGCTTGTCGGTCGTCCGCTCCATGCCGGGCTTCCTTCCCCAAGCCCGAGCCGGCCACGCCCGTTGTGCCATCGTCGTGGCCGTGCCCAAGGCCCGACTGGGCGTCGCCCTCCTCCTGCCCGAGCCCGTCGCCACCGAGGTGAACGGGCTGCGGCGCGCCTTGGGCGACGGTGCGCTCGCCCGCATCCCCCCGCACGTCACCCTCGTGCCACCCGTGAACGTGCGCCACGACCGCCTCGACGACGCCTTCACCCGCCTGCGGGCCGCCGCCGCAGCCACCCGCCCCTTCCGTCTGTCGCTGGGGCCGGCGGCCACCTTCCACCCGGTCAACCCCGTCGTCTACCTGGCCGTCGACGGCGACCTGGGTGACCTGCACGCCTTGCGTGACCGGGTGTTCGTGGAGCCGCTGGCCCGTTCGTTGACGTGGCCGTTCGTGCCCCATGTGACGCTGGCCGACGACCTCGCCGTCGAGCGCATCGCTCCCGCCGCCGCCGCTCTGGCCGACTACTGCTTAGAGGTCGCCTTCGACCGGGTGCACCTGCTGGAGGAAGGCGAGGGGCGCACATGGCAGCCGGTCGCCGATGCCGTCTTCGCCGCCCCCGCCGTGGTGGGACGGGGCGGGCTGCCGCTGGAACTGTCGTTCTCCGAGCGGCTCGACCCGCCGGCGGCCGCATTCGCCGAGGACGAGTGGCGCCGCCTGCACGACGACGTCGGACCTGGCCGCATTCCCGTGGCCGTCACCGGCCGCCGGGACGGCCAGGTGGTGGGCGTGGCCGTCGGCTGGGCCGAGCCCGCTGCGGCCGTGGCCTACCTGCACGACCTGATCGTCGAGGCCGGGGTGCGCAACGAGGGGATCGGGTCGCACCTGCTGGCCGCCTTCGAATCGTGGGCGGCCGAGCGGGGCTGCGACACGTTGCGGGTGCGCACCGACACTGCTGAGCGCTTCTACCGGGAGCGGGGGTGGGTGGAGGAGCTGCGACTGCCCGAGTACCGCCGGGGGGTCGAATTCGTGCAGTTGCGCCGGGATCGCGGCGATCAGGAGTAGCGTTTCCGCTATGCCGAATGCTCTGGTAACGGGAGCTTCGAGCGGCATCGGCCGGACGTTCGCAAGGACGCTGGCTGCCCGGGGGTACGACATCGTCGCTGTGGCTCGCGACAAGCAGCGCCTCGACCAGTTGGCCGAGGAGTTGCAGGGTGCCCACGGGACCGCCGTCGAAGTGCTGCCCGCCGACCTGTGCGACGCTGCGCAGCTGGCCACGGTCGAGGAGCGCCTCGTGTGCGATCCGGCGATCGACCTGCTCGTGAACAACGCCGGCTTCGGTGCCCAGACACCGTTCGTCAGCTACGACGTCGACGCCGTCGAGAGCGAGATCCGGCTCAACGTCCTGGCCTTGACCCGCCTGACCAGGGCTGTCCTGCCCGCCATGGTGGCCCGCAGGGCAGGCGGCATCGTCAACGTGTCGTCGTTCGGGTCGTTGCAACCGGGGCCCCGGTTCGCCGTGTACGTCGCCACCAAGGCCTATGTCACCAACTTCACCGAGTCCCTGCACGAGGAGTTGCGGGGTTCCGCGGTGAACATTGTCGCGTTGTGTCCCGGTTTCACCCGTACCGAGTTCCACGAGCGCAACGGCGTCGACTCCACGCGGGTGCCGTCGATGGCCTGGAGCACGCCCGAGGAGGTCGTCGAGGCGGCCCTGAAGGCGCTGGAGCGCGGCCAGGCCGTCTGTTTTCCCGGCCTCTCGACCAAGCTGGTGGCCGGCCTTTCCCACCTGCTGCCCCGAGCAGCCGTCCGCCGCACCGCCGGGGCCATTGCCAACCGGTTGTAAATCGGTCCAATCTCCTCAACTAAAGGCGTCGCACAACCGATAGAGGTAGAGGTCCCGCCCTGCGACGGCGGTCCGAGCCGGCTCCCCGAGCTGCCTTGGTCTCTCGGGGGGCATGGTGGGCGTGCACATTGACAACTGAGATGAGGAGAGACGGCAGGGGCCTTCCTTGCCGAAACCCACTCGAGCGAAGCGGATAGCTGTCTCGTCACTAGCGGACGCGAGGCGAACCTTAAAACGCGAAAGGGGGTGCTCTTCATGAAGAACAAGATCGTCGTTCGCTTCGCCTCGATCGCCGCCGGCCTGATGGCCGTGCTGCTCGCTGGTGGTGCTGGCTTCAGCCGTGGCTAACAGACACTCATCCGTTCTTCGGTCGAGAGGGCCACTGCCGCCTCTCCTTATCTCGGTTGCTGACGACCACCCCCCGACCCCCGGACGAGGCACCATGGAGCAAGGCGTCGCACACCCGAGCCGACTGCGTTGGCTCGAAGGCGCGTGCGTGCTCACGGCACTCGGGGTCGTCGGCGCTGCGGCGCTCGCCTCGTCCTCGTCGCCCGATCTTGTCGCCCTCGCCCTTTTCGGGTCGCTCCTGGTGTGGGCCGAGAACGCTGCGGTCCTCCTGCCCACCAAGGCGCGGGTCAGCCCAAGTTTCATGGTCGTTATGGCTTCCATCGCCGCCTTCCGCCACGAAGGGGCCGTGCTCGGCGCCGCGCTCGTCGGGTGCTGCGGTGGGTTTGCCTTCGGCCTGATCCGGCGCAAGCGCTATCGCGTCGTCGTCTACAACTGCGGCCAGTACGCCATCGCCGCCGCAGGCGCCGCATACGCCAGCAACGTGCTCGCCTCCCACGGGGTCAGCGATCTCATCGCCTACACCGTGGCCGGTGTCGTGTTCGCCGCCCTCAACGTCGTGTTGATCGTGCCTGCCACCGCGGCCGACACCGGCGCCCCCTTGCGGGCGGTGTGGGCCGACATGGCGCCGACGCTGCCCAACTACCTCGCCTTCGGCCTGCTCGGCATCCTCATCGGCCAGCTCTACGACCAGCTCGGGGTCGTCGTGGTCATCGTGCTCGTGACGCCGTTGGTGGTGGCTCGGTCGGTGTTCGGTGCCTTCCAGGGCTTGAGACAGGCCTACCGAAGGCTCGAAGTGCTCTACGGGTTCACCGAGCACGTCGGGGGAGCCCTCGATGTCGACGCAGTGGTGCAGACGACGCTGGCGCAGGTGCGCCAGTCGTTGCGCGTCGAGCAGGTGGAGCTCGCCCTCCTCGAAGACGACGGCACGCTCATCCGCTGCACCATCGGGCGCAGCGGCTCGGGCACACCCGTGGTCACCCGGGTCGACGAGCCCGCCGACGACGACGCCCACCGCTTGGAGATGCGGGTCCTGGGCGAGGGCCGGCCGTTCTCCACCTCGATCGAAGGGGCCGACGACGCCCTGGCCGCTGCCCTGGCCGCCCGCGGCATGCGCCACGTCATGGCCGCCCCCCTCCAGGTCGAGGGCCGCACCGTCGGCGTGCTCATCGTGGCCGACCGGGAAGACGACGGCGCCCCCTTCGGCTCCGAGGAGATCCAGCTCCTCGCCACCCTCTCCAACCACGTCAGCGTGGCCTTCCAGAACGGCCGCCTGATCGAGCAGCTGCGCGAGGAGTCGTTGCACGACTCGCTCACCGGCTTGGCCAACCGCACCATGTTCCAGGCCGCCGTCAACGACGCCGCACCGTCGTGCACCGGCACACGGGCGGGTGCCGTCATGCTCATGGACCTCGACCGCTTCAAGGAGGTCAACGACACCCTGGGCCACGAGAGCGGCGACCGCCTCCTGGTGCAGATCAGCCGCCGCCTCACCGAGCTGCTCGACGACGACGCCGTGATCGCCCGCCTGGGCGGCGACGAGTTCGCCATCCTGCTGCCCCAGGTCGACGGCCCCATCGGCGCCGCCGCGGTAGCCGAGACACTGCTGGTCGCCCTGGAGCGTCCGTTCGTGGTGGGCGACCTCAACCTGGAGATCGGCGCCAGCATCGGCGTCGCCCTCGCACCGGTCCACGGCACCGACGCCGCCACCCTGCTGCAGCGGGCCGACGTGGCCATGTACTCGGCCAAGGAATCTCGCACCGGCTTCGAGGTCTACGACCCCGATCGCGACGAGTACAGCCCGCGCCGCCTCATGCTGGCCGCCGAACTGCGCCACGCCATCGAGCGGGGCCAGTTGACCGTCCACTACCAGCCCAAGGCCGACCTCAAGAGTGGCCACATCACCGGCGTGGAAGCACTGCTGCGTTGGCACCACCCCGACTACGGGTTCATCCCGCCCGACGAGTTCATCCCCTTGGCCGAGCACACCGGCCTCATCCGGGCGCTCACCCGTTGGGTGTTGGCCGCCTCCGTCACCCAGTGCGGCGCCTGGCAGCGCCGGGGCCTCCACCTCAACGTGGCCGTCAACCTGTCGGTGCGCTCCCTGCTCGACGTCGGCTTGGCCGACGAGGTGGAGAGCGTGCTGCGCCAAGCAGGCGTGTCGCCCACGTCGCTCACCCTGGAGATCACCGAGAGCAGCATCATGGCCGACCCGGTGCGTTCGATCAGCGTGCTCAACCGCCTGGCCGACCTCGGCATCACCTTGTCGATCGACGACTTCGGCACCGGCTACTCGTCGCTGTCGTACCTCAAGAAGCTGCCGGTGGCCGAGGTCAAGGTCGACCGCTCGTTCGTGATGAACATGAGCGCCGACCAGGACGACGCCGTCATCGTGCGCTCCACCATCGACCTGGCCCGCAACCTCGGACTGCGGGTGGTGGCCGAAGGCGTCGAGGACCGGCCCACGTGGGACCAGCTCACCAGCCTCGGCTGCGACGCCGCCCAGGGCTACTACCTCGGCCGCCCCATGCCGATCGTGCAGCTCGACCGATGGCTGGCCGACCAGGAAGGGCCGTCGTTGCGGTCGGTGTTGGTTCAGTCGTCGGGCTGAGCCTCGGGCATGGCGCGGACCCCGAGCAGGGACCGCCCCAGCAGCGGTAGCACCGACAGCGTGGTGCCCACCGCCGCCACCCACAACGTGGAGCGCAGCCCGATGACGTCGCCCAGCACCCCGCCCACGATCGAGCCCAACGGCAACGCCCCCCACACCAGGAAACGCATGGTGGCGTTGGTGCGCCCCTGCATGCGGGCCGGGGTGATCGTCTGGCGCAGGCTGACCTGAGTGATGCCGTAGACGGGGGCGGCGACCGCTTCGAGGATGAAGGCGGCCACGAAGAAGGCCACGGCCACGCGCTCGGGCGCCAGTGGCACCAAGAGGAACGCCGCGCCCTGCACGGCGCCCGCGACGGCCAAGGCGGGGCCGACGCCGAGGGCCCGGGTGGTGCGGCCGGCGATCATCGAGCCGAGCACGAAGCCCAGGCTGCCGACGGAGAAGATGACGCCGACCACGGCCGGGTCGATGCGCAGGCGGCGCACGGCGTAAAGCAGGAACACCGCCATGCCCACGGCCGAGAAGAAGTTGAACAACGACGTGGTGGCGGCGATGCGGCTGAGCAAGGGGTGGCGCAGGACGTAGCGCAGTCCCTCGGCAATGCGGCTGCCCATGGTGGCCCCCGCCTCGCCGCCGTCGCTCGGCTTGGGCTCGGGCGTACGGATGCGGGCCACGAACAGGGCGGAGACGCCGAAGCTCACCGAGTCGACGGCGATGGCCATGGGGCCGCGCACCAACTGCACGAGCACGCCGGCCAAGCCCGGTCCCGCCACCTGCGCGGCCGAGCGGCTCAGCTCCAGCCGGGAGTTGCCTTCGACCAACTGGTCGGGGCTCACCAAGGTCGGTAGGTACGACTGGTAGGCCACGTCGAAGAACACGGTGAGTGCGCCGGTGGCCACCGCCACCATGAACAGGTGGCCCATCGTCAGGGCGTCGAAGGCGTAGGCGACGGGCACGGTGGCCAGCACCAAGGCTCGGCCGATGTCGGCCACGATGAGGACCGACCGGCGTCGCCACTGGTCGACCCACACGCCCGCCGGCAGGCCGATGAGCAAGAACGGCGCGGTCTCCGCCGCAGCCAGGACGCCGAGCTCGAAGGCTCCTGCGTGCAGCACGCGGATGGCTATGAGCGGCAACGCCAAGAGCGTGACCTGGCTGCCTACCTGACTGATGCTCTGCCCGATCCACAACCGCACGAAATCGCGGTTGGACCGGAGGCTCCCGCGCACGAAGAGGGGAATCTAGATGATCGTCAGACGACGAACGAGAGACGCCTATTCGTCGCATCCAGCACGGCGCGAGCGATGGCGTCTTCGGGGCCTGCCGAGCGCACCGGGGCAGAGCCCAGCAGCACCTCTTCGTAGGGCGGGTTGAGCAACACGATGCTGGCCGTGGCGAACGAGCGGGTGCCGAGGTTCTGCAGGGCGGCGCCCTCCACGTCGAGTCGGCCGGCCCGGGGGTCGTGCCGTGACAAGGCGTCGAGGGTGGCCCGGGCCACGAGCACGTTGATAGTGCCGGAGGCGACCGTGCCCTCGGCTTCGCCGATCTCTTCGATGTCACCTCGGCGCAGGCCGACCTTGGCTGTGGCCCGCAGGCCGCTGCGTGCCGTCGAGACCGTCGACACGGTGATGCGGTCGTCGTCGATCGCCGTGGCGGTGGCGCCGCTGCCGTTCTGCAGAGCTTCGGGCAGGTTCCCGTTGTCGAGCTGCACCACCGAGATGACCCGATGGTCGAGTTCCATGTCGAAGCTGACCTTGGCCACCGACTGGATGTCGCGCACCAACTGCTTGGGGTGCTTGGCGGGCGTGGCCAGCACGTGTACCTCGACGGGCCGGTCGAACTGGTCGGTGACCAGTCGCACGGCGGTCACCTCGGGTATGCGACTCAGTTCCCGTTCGATCTCCGCGAGGTCAACGTCCACGGAGCAACAGTACCGACCGGGGTCCGTCGCCCGGGGGACGGTCAGTCGAACTCGATGGCGCTGTACTCGCGCAACTTGTAGAGGCGGTGGCGGGCGTCGATGCGCCGGACGGTGCCGGACTTCGACCGCATGACGAGCGACTGGGTGGTGGCACCGCGGGCGTCGTAGTGCACGCCCCGCAGGAGCTCGCCGTCGGTGATGCCGGTGGCGGCGAAGAAGCAGTTGTCGCCCTGCACCAGGTCGTCGAGGCTGAGCACGACATCGAGGTCGTAGCCGGCGTCGACCGCCTCTTGGCGCTCGGCCTCGTCGCGAGGCCACAGGCGCCCCTGCAGCTCGCCGCCCATGGACTTGAGGGCCGCCGCGGCGATCACGCCTTCGGGGGTGCCGCCGATGCCGAAGAGGATGTCCGCGCCCGAGTCGGGCCAGGCCGTGGAGATGGCGCCCGCCACGTCGCCGTCGGGAATGAGGCGGATGCGGGCACCAGCTGAGCGCACCTCGTCGATGATGGCCTCGTGGCGGGGGCGGTCGAGGATGACGGCGGTGACGTCGCGCACGCTTTCCTTCTTGGCGGCGGCGACGGCCTTGAGGTTCTCGGTGACCGACTGGCGGATGTCGACCATGCCGACAGCCTCGGGGCCGACGGCGATCTTCTCCATGTAGACGCACGGCCCGGGGTTGAACATCGTGCCCCGATCGCTGACGGCGATAACGGCCAAGGCGTTGCCCCGCCCCAGCGCGGTGAGCGTGGTGCCGTCGATGGGGTCGACGGCGATGTCGGTCATCGGCGGCGAGCCGTCTCCGATGTTCTCGCCGTTGTAGAGCATGGGCGCTTCGTCCTTCTCGCCCTCGCCGATGACGACGATGCCGTCCATGGGCACGCTCTGGAGCACGATGCGCATGGCGTCGACCGCCGCGCCGTCGGCGCCTTCCTTGTCGCCACGGCCCATCCAGCGCGACGCCGCCAAGGCGGCGGCCTCCGTCACTCGGACGAGCTCGAGAGCCAGGTTGCGATCGGGTGCCTGTCGTTCAGCGGCCGCCATAATCGGCGGACGTTAGCCCGGCCATCCCGCCCCGCCCCAGTTCGAGCGGCCACGATTGGCCGATGCGGGAGGCCTATCTCGATGCCCTGCGGGCGTTCAGCCTGTTGATCGTGGTGGTGTGGCATTGGGTCTTCACCGTCATCGTCTGGCAGCACGACGGCCCCCACGCGTCGAACCCCATCGGAGCCACCCGCGGGCTGTGGCTGCTCACTTGGCTGTTGCAGGTCATGCCCGTGTTCTTCTTCGTCGGGGGCTACGTGCACCGCCGCGCCTGGCTCTCGCTGCGGGCATCCGGCCGCGGCTACGGCACATTCCTCTTGGGACGGGTGCGGCGGCTGTTGGTGCCCGCGGGCATCGCCCTCGCCGTGGCCTTGGTGATCCGGGTGGCCGTCGGCATCGCCATGCCCGACGTGGGGTGGCTCGACCGGTCGTTGTTCCTGGTGCTCAGCCCCTTGTGGTTCCTCTGTGTCTACATCGTGCTGGTGGCCATCGCCCCGGCGGGCGTGTGGCTGCACGAGCGCACCGGCGAGGCGGGCTTGGTGGTGTTGGTCGGCGCCGTGGCGTGGGTCGACCTGTTGCGCTTCCACTACGACATCGGCTGGGCGGCGTGGCTCAACTGGCTGCTGGTGTGGGGGACCGTCCACCAGTTCGGCTTCTTCTACGAACGCCTGCGCAACGCCGGACGACGGGCGCACGCCGCGCTGGCGTTGGCCGGCTTCGGCGCCCTGACCGTGCTCACGAACATGGGCCTGTACCCGCGCTCGATGGTGGGCGTGCCGCAGGAGTCGATCTCCAACATGGGGCCGCCGACGTTGTGCATCCTCGGCTTGGGTGCCTTCCAGGTCGGCGTGGTGCTGGTCGTGCAGCCGTGGGTGGAGGCGCGCCTGGCCCGGCCTCGGGTCGAGCGGGCACTGGGGTGGGCGACGAGCATGTCGATGCCCGTCTTCCTGTCGCACGCCTGGGGCTTCGCCTTGGCCTACGGCGTGCTGCGGCTGGTCGGCCTACGGGCACCGGAGACCACCAACTTGGTGTGGTGGGCGCAGCGGCCCTTGTGGGCGCTGGCGCCGTTGTTGGTGACGGCCCTGTTGTTGGCCGGGCCGGGCTTGGTGGTGCGACGCCGCTCAGCGCGGTAGCAGCCGGCCGATCGGGCGGCGGGCGCGAGGTTCCTCCTCGGCGGCCTCCGCCGGCTCGTCGGTCGTCTCCGGTTCCGCAGCCGCCGCCACCGGCTCGTTTTCGGTGCCTTCGTTGCGGCGAGTGACCGCCTCGAGCACGTCGCCGGCCCGAGGAGCTTCGGCGGCCAACATGGCGAGGCCGCGGGTGGCGTTGTCGAACGACGGCACCAGGTTGGCCGCTTCGTTCATGAGCTTGCCCAGCTGCGCCCGCACCAGGCCCGCTTCGCTGTGCACGGCGGCGATGGCCTGCATGGCTTCGTCCCATGCCGCCTTGGCCGCGGTGGCCGCCTGCCGGCGGATGGCTTCCACCTCGCGCTCGGCGTCTTCGTGGCGGCGGGCCACCAGTAGCTCGGCCTCGATCATCACCAGGGCGGCGTCCTGCAGGCGGCGCTGGCGTTCCTCGTCGGCCGCGGCGATGAGTTCGGCCGCTTCCGTGCGGGCCTCGGCCACCACGCGCTCGTGCTCGTCGGCGGCGCGGAGGCGGACGTGTTCGATCAGCTCGTCGGCCCGGCGCCGGGCCTCGGCCTCGACGCCCTTGGCCGCCTCTTCGGCGGCCCGGGCGCCGGCCTCGGCCTGCTCGTGGGCCTGGGCCAGCAGGGCGCTCGCCTCTGCCGTCGCCGCGGCCAAGGCGTCGGCCCGAAGGCGTTCGTTCTCTTCGTGCGCCTGGGCGGACGCCTCCGTGCGGATGCGCTCGGCCTCGGCCTGCGCTTCGGCCCGCAGGCGCTCGACCTCGCCGTCGATGCCGGCGCGGTAGGCGTCGGCCTCGCCACGGATCCGTTCGGCGTCGGCCGTAGCTTCGGCGCGGATGCGCTCGACCTCGCCGTCGATGCCCGCCCGATAGGTGTCTGCCTCGGCCCGGACCCGTTCGGCCGCCGCCTGCGCGTCGTCGCGAAGCCGGTCGGCTTCGGCTGCGGCGTCCACCCACATGCGCTGGGCTTCGGCGTCGGCCTCGGTGGTCAGTTGCTCGGCTTCGGCCACGGCGTCGGTGCGGATGCGCTCGGACTCGGCCGCCGCCTCGGCCAGTACCTGCGCCGCTTCGTCGCGCCGCCGCCGGCCTTCGGCGTCGGCCTCGGTCGTCACCTTCTCGGCTTCGGCCACTGCGTCGGCAACCACCTGGGTCGCTTCGTCACGCAGGCGCTGCGCCTCGACCTCGGCCTCGGCGGCGATGCGCGCTGCGACCTCCTCGGCCTCGGCCCGCAACCGTCCGGCTTCGACCTCGGCGTCGGCGGCGACACGTCCCGCTTCCTCGACGGCCTCGGCCCGCAGGCGGTCGGCGTCGGCCAGGGCTTCGCTCAGGGCTTCGTCGGCTTCGGCGCGGAGGCGGGCCACGGCGGCGTCCGCTTCTTCGCGCACCGTCGCCGCGGTGGCGACGATGCGCGCCGCCTCGTCCTCGGCCTCGGCCAGCTTGGCCGTGACCTCCGTGGCGAGGGCGGTGCGCACCTCCTCGACCTCGACTGCGGCCGCCTCCCGCAGTTGCTCCGCTTCGGCGGTGGCATTGGTACGGATTTGCTCGGACTCGCTGCGCATGCGCTCGGCCGCCGCGTCGGACTGCTCCCACACGCTGTCGGCTTCGGCCAACAACCGCGCAGCGTGGTCTTGGGCGTCCTGGCGCAGGCGCCCCGCTTCACTCTCCGCCTCACGCACCATGACGGCGATCCGCTGCTCGGCCTCGGCGACCTGGCGGGTGGCGTCGGTACGCATGACGGCGGCGTGGGCCACCACGGCGTGGGCGTCGGCCCGTAGCTTGGCCGCCGTCTGCTCAGCCTCCTGCAGGACGCGCGCAGCCTGGCTTCGCAGCCGCTCGATCTCCGCCTGGTCGTCGTGTGCCACCGCTACTCCGTCCCTCCGACCACTGTCAGTGAACAAGTGTGACCGAGATCGGCCCGCCGCACCAGGGGCAAAGCCAAAACGAAGGTCAGCCGCGGCGGAGCAGCCGCGCCAGCGGCCTCGAACGCGGCGGCGCCACCACCTCGACTGCTGCCGACAACTCGGCAGGCGGCGGTGGTGCCAGCGCGGCCGTCGGCGCGCTCGGCGCCGCAGGGCCGGCGGCCAACGCCTGTGATGCCCCTTCCAGCGCAGGCAGCAAAGCGGATGCCTGTTGCACCAACGCACTGAGCTGTTGGTGGATGGCCATCACGTCGGCTTGCAGGGCGGCCACCGTGGCGGTGGCGTGTGACTCCACGGCGCGGGCGTCGCCTTCGGCCTGGCGCCGCACCCACTCGGCTTCGCGGTCGGCGGCGGCCATGCGCCGCTCGGCGGCCTCGCGGGTCTCGTGCAACAGGACGGCGGCTTCGTCGGCCGCTTCCCGCCGGCGGCGAGCGGCCGCTTCTTCGGCCTCGTGCAGTGCCTGGGCGGCCCGGGCTCGGGCGTCGGCCTCCGCCTGTGTGGCCTCCAGCTCGGCCTGGCGCACGAGCCGTTCCCGCTCGCGCAGTGCCTCGGCCGCTGCTCGCTCCGCCGCCTGGCGCAGCTCTTCGGCCTTCTCGTGGGCCTGCATGCGCAGCCGGCCGGCCTCGACCCGGGCTCGCTCGAGGATGGAGGCGCCTTCTTCCTCGGCCTCTTCCAACCAGGCGCTGATCTCGGCGTCGGCTTCGGCGATGCGCCGCTCCACCTCGCCCGACATGTCGACGGCGGGGAGCACGCCGGGCTCCGGCTTGGCCCGTTCGCGCAACACCGCGAAGAACATGGCCTCGCGCTCGACTTCGGTCATCACCACCCACGATACGGCGCCCGCGCCCCCATCCAACGGACCTAGCCTTCACCCAATGCCCGTCTCGGTAGCCATGTGCGCGCGCGGCCGCGCCCTGTCGGAGCCGCGCCTGTCGCCCGACGGGACCGTCGTTGCCTTCCTCGCCCGCGACGCCAACGGCACCCGCCTGCTCACCGTTCCCGCCGCGGGCGGGCCCGAGTTGGTGGTCACCACCGACCCGCCACCCGCCTTTCGCGGCGGCGTCTTCGACTGGGCGCCCGACGGCCGCACCATCGTCTACGCCACCCCGTGGGGCGACATCTGCCGCATCCCGTCGACCGGTGGCCTGGTCGAGGCGCTCATGCCCGACGCCGCCGCGGCGGCGCTCAGCGTCTCGCCCGACGGCACCCGGGTGGCCTACGCGGCCGACGAACTGGCCCGCATCAAGGTGCTCGACCTGGCCACCGGCGCGGCGGCCACGGTGGCCGACGAGGCCGACTTCTGCCTCGACCCGGTGTGGTCGCCCGACGGCACCCGCCTGGCCTGGCACGAGTGGGACGTGCCGAACATGCCGTGGGACGAGAGCCGCATCGTGGTCGCCGACCTCGCCAGCGGCGCCCGCCGGGTCATCGCCTTCCCCGGCGCCGCCGTGCAGCAGCCCCGCTTCTCGCCCGACGGCACCGCGCTGGCCTTCCTCTGCGACGAGGGCGGTTGGCTCACACTGTGGGTCGCCGACCCCGACCCCCGCCCCCTGCTCGACGAGGCCTACGAACACGGCGGGCCCACATGGGGGCCGGGCCAGTCGACCTACGCCTGGCTGCCCGACGGCGACCTGGTGGTGACTCGAAACGAGCACGGCTTCGGGCGCCTGGTGCGGGTGTCCGACCAGGCGGAGCTGGGCAAGGGCGTGCACAGCGCGCTCAGCGCCCGCGGCACCACCGTCGCCTGCATCCGCAGCGGCGCCCGCACCCCCACCGCGGTCACCGTCTACGACGACGGCCGCCGCACCGCCGTGGCCCGAGGACCGGTGGGTGGGTTCGAGGCGCTTGACCTCCCCGAGCCCGAAGCCGTCACCGTGTCGGGGGTGCACGGCCGCCTCTACGCCCCCGGCCCCGACAAGCCGCTGCTGGTGTGGCTCCACGGCGGGCCGACCGACCAACGCCGGGTCGAGTTCGACGCCCGCCTCGCCTACTTCCTCGATCGGGGCTGGGCCGTGCTCTTCCCCGACTACCGAGGCTCGACCGGCTGGGGCCGGGCCTACGCGCAGGCGCTTCGGGGCGAGTGGGGGAGGGCCGATGCCGAAGACGTAGCAGCCATGCTGGCTGCCTCCGACCGCTGGGACGCCGGCCGCATGGCGGTCATGGGCGGCTCGGCGGGCGGCCTCACCGTGCTGCGCCTCTTGGCCGACCACCCCGGGCTGTTCCGGGCCGCGGTCGCCCTCTACCCGGTGTGCGACCTGGCCGAGCTGGCCGCCACCACCCACCGGTACGAAGCGCACTACACGCAGCACCTGGTCGGCAGCCCTGCGGAGCACGTGGCCCGTTCGCCCCTCACCTACGCGTCGCGCATCACCGACCCGCTGCTCCTCCTGCACGGCACCGACGACGTGGTGGTGCCCGCCGCCCACACCCGCACGCTGGCCGCGGCGGTGGCCGGGTACGTCGAGCACCACGAGTACGAAGGGGAGGGGCACGGCTGGTCGAAGCCCGCCACCACCGAGGACGAGCTCACCCGCGTCTCCGCCTTCTTCGACCGCTTCGTGCTTGGATAACGGGATGAGCACCGACGACGACCACGACCTGCTCGTCTACGAGCTGGACGACTGGACGGCGGAGGACCGGGCCCGGCTCTCGACCCTCCTCACCACCCAGGGCATCGCCCACCAGTGGGACGGCGACGAACTGCTGGTGCCCGAGGCGGAGGAGGAGCGCATCGACGCCCTGCTCGACCAGGTGGAGTTCCCCGACGCCCTCGACGAGGCCGACGACGAAGGCGACGACGACGAAGAGCGCTACGAGGTGCTCTCCGACCTCTTCCTCGCCATGGACCAGGTGGCCAACGCCAACCCCGTGCAGGTCGAACTGGCGGCCGAGGCCATCGCCGCCGTGCAGGCCGCGCTGGCCCTGCCCCAGCCCTTCGGCATCGACGACGCCACCTGGGACCAGGTGCGCCGGCGGGCCGCCGCCGTGTCGCACGCCCTCCAAGAAGAGGCCGACGACGACTTGATCGTGGCCGACGCCGCCGTCCTGCGCGACCTGCTCCGCACCCTCGTCTAGAAGTTGCGTCGGAAACGGCGCGGAAAACAGCGCGATCCGTACGCAACCTCGGCCACGTAGCGAGCAGGCTGCCGGTAGCGTCACGGTCGTGCTGCTGGCGGAGCTGGAGATCCGGCACTCCCGGGCCATCGCCCCCACCCGCCGCATCGCGCTCGGCGACCTGTACCTGCCCGTCGAACCTGCACCCGGCTTCGGCGGGCTGCTGCTGGCCGCCATCGTCGGGGCCTGCACCCCCAAGCTCGACGACGAGTCCCGCGACGACATCGACCGCCTGCTGGCCGACCTGGAAAGCGGCAAGCGCATCGTCCAGCCCCGGCTGCGCCACCGTTTCCAGACCGACACCCACGGGCTCGACCGCAGCCGCCATCGTTTGGTCGGCGACGGCGAGGCGGTCGACCTCGAGGTCGACGGCCACGGCGCCGTGCTGCCCCAGGCCCTCGGCGCCCTCTATGCAGCGGCCAAGCTGTCGTACCGGGTGCGGCCCGACGTCTTCCGCATGCTGCGCCGGGCCACCCGATGGGAAGGCCCCGGCGACGCCCGACTGCTGCGCTACCTGTCGTCCGACGAGGCCGCCTTCCGGCCCTGGCGCCGCCCGGGCGACGACGAAGAGTCGTGGGCGCTCACCGTGCTCGGCTTCGAGACCGGTGTCGAACCGGCCCGTAGCGAGATCCTGCGCCGCTTCCGCTCCCTCGTGCGCGACGCCCATCCCGACCACGGGGCGGCGGCCGAGGTCGCCGGTGCCCGCATCACCGACCTGACCCAGGCCAAGCGCATCCTGCTCGCCGATGCCTGACGCCGCCCTGCTGCTCACGCCCGGCGCAGGAGCGGACCGCGACCAACCGGCGCTGGTGGCCGTCGAGCAAGCGCTCGACATCCCCGTCGAGCGCATGGACTTCCCCTACCGAAAGGCCGGACGGCGCGCCCCCGACCGGGCTCCGGTGCTGGTCGCAGCGGTGCGCGAGGGCGCGGCGGCGCTGGCCGCCCGCACCGGCCTGCCCCCGGAGCGGCTGTTGCTGGGCGGGCGATCGATGGGCGGGCGCATGTGCTCGATGGCCGTCGCCGAGGGGCTACCCGCCCTGGGCCTGGTGCTCGTCAGCTATCCGCTGCACCCGCCGGGCAAGCCCGACCGCCTCCGGGTCGACCACTTCGGCGCCCTCGACCTGCCCTGCCTGTTCGTGTCGGGCACCAAGGACGCCTTCGGCACCCCCGGCGAGCTCACCCGCCACGCCAAGGCCATCCCCGGGCCGGTCACCTTTGCCTGGATCGACGGCGGCGACCACGGGCTTCGCCGCCGTGACGCACACGTGGCAGAAGTGGTCGAAACCTGGGTGACTGCCCTCCTCGCGGGGTAGGAGCGGTCGCACTATCGCGCCATGGGTGGTGAAGGAATAACGCGTCCCGCGCGAGAAAAGGACGTGTAAGCAGCTTTAGCCGTTGTCCGCTACTCAGAGTGGCGGTACAGTAGTCAGAGTTCCCCGGGTAGGGGTACGAAAGGGAAGAGGGGCACTGATGCGTCGTTCCACCATTGTTGCGGGCGCGCTGGCCGTCGGGTTTTCACTCGGCATGCCGGTTGCAGCCGTTGCGCAGGACTACGTCAACACAACAGATCCGCCTCGCGTGCGTGGCACCACAGAGACGCGCACCGGCAGCGACACCAAGGTCGCAGGCGTGACAACCAGCCGTGACGCGGGGTCGCTGGCCGTGACCGGCGGCGACATCGTCGGCATGGTCGCCATCGGCGCAGGAGCCATCGGGCTCGGCACCGTCCTCGTTCGCCGGGGTCGCACCCGGTCGACGGCATCCGCCTGATCTACCAGGTCCGTCCACATCACCTGCGCCCCGACCGGAGCTGAACGAGCGCGATGAAAGCGATCAACCCAGCGCAGGTGACGGAGTCGTCCTCCGTCGCCGTCCACGACCTGCTGACCCGGGCCGCCACTGTGCGCGCCCGGCCGGGGGTCGTGCGCTTGGCGCGGTCGTTCGTCGTGCTGGCCGACGCGGCCACGGTGACCGCCGCCATGTTGGCGGTGCTGGCCCTGCGCCACACCTTGCCCGAGGACACCACGCCGGTCGACGTCGCCGCCTTCACCAAGGTGTGGGCGCTGGCCTTGCCGGTGTGGATCGGCTTGTTCGCCCGGTACCGCCTCTACCACGCCCGCCACATCACCACCCGGCGCGACGAGCTCACCCGCATCGTCCATGCCGTGGGCCTTGGCGTGGTCGGCGTGGCCGTCGTCGCCTACTCCCTCGACGAGTTGGTGCCGCGGTCGTGGCTGCTGTCGCTGTTCGCGGTGGCCACCGTCGCCATGGCCGCCGAGCGCGAAGTGGTGCGCTACGCCTTCAACCGCCTCCGCCGCCGCGGGCACTGCCTGCGGCCGGTGGTGATCGCGGGCACCGGCCCTGAGGCCTTGGCCCTGGCCACCATGCTGGGCGAGCAGCCCGAGTTGGGCTACCGGGTCGTCGGCCTGGTCGGCAACCCCGGCCAGAGCATCCATCCGAAGCTGGTGGAGTACGGCCCCGTGCTCGACTCCCGCACCAAGGTGGCCGAGCAGGTGCGCATGGCGGGCGCCACCGGCGTGCTGGTCGCCACCACCGACGTCGACACCGAGACCAGCAACCGCCTCACCCGCACACTGACCGACGCCGGCATCCACGTGGAGCTGTCGTCGTCGCTCAAGGACATCGACGCCACCCGCCTGTCGGTGCGTCCGCTCGGCCGGTTCCCCGTCGTCTACGTCGAGGCCGTGCAGCGCGACGGCTGGCGCCCGGTGGCCAAGCGGGGCTTCGACATCGCCCTGTCGTCGCTGGCCTTGATCGCCGCCGTGCCCGTCCTGCTGCTCGCCGCCGTCCTCATCAAGGCGTCCTCGCCCGGCCCGGTGCTGTTCCGCCAGGAGCGGGTGGGCCGCCGCGGCCGGCGCATCCACGTGCTGAAGCTGCGCACGATGGTGGTCGACGCCGAAGAGCGGTTGCGTGAACTGCACCTGCTGAACGAGTCCGACGGCCCGCTGTTCAAGATCCGCCACGACCCCCGGGTGACCCCGGTGGGCCGGGTGCTGCGCAAGCTGTCGATCGATGAGCTGCCCCAGTTGGTCAACGTGCTCAAGGGTGAGATGAGCCTGGTCGGCCCCCGGCCTGCGCTGCCGTCCGAGGTCACGCAGTGGGGGCCCGAACTGTTCGACCGCCTGCGGGTGCAGCCCGGCATCACCGGCATGTGGCAGGTGCGAGGCCGCAGCGACTCCAGCTTCTCGCAGTACCAGCGCTGGGACCTCTACTACGTCGACAACTGGTCGATGATGCACGACATCGTGATCCTGCTGCGCACGATCCCCGTCGTGATCGCCTCAAAGGGTGCGTACTAGGCAACCCTGTCTTCCGGGTTGAGCTCTTCGAGCTCCCGGTGGGCGGTCTCCGGGTAGGCCACCAGCACCAGCACGGCCAGCAGCGCAGGACCGATGGCCAGCAACGCCAGGCCGCTGCCGAGCCGCCCGCTGCGGTCGCCCATCCAGCCCGCCACCAGCAACCCCACCACGCTGCCGACGCGGGCCAAGGCGGTGATGATGCCGTTGGCCCGTCCCCGCATGCCGGTGGGGAACAGCTCGGGGCCGTACACCCCGAGGGCGGGGACGGTGGCGGCGCCCACCACCGAGGCCAGCAGCGACCACGCCCAGATCGACCATCCCGACGACAGGTAGACGAGCAGGGTGCCGCCCACGCCGACGACGACGGCCACGGCGCCCACCAAGCGCCTGCTGTGCTCGGCCAGCCGCCCCCCCACCACGATGCCGAGGAAGCCGGGCGTGCCGGTCAGCACGGTGAAGAGGCTGATGCGGGCGGCCGAGAAGCCTTGTTCGGTGCGCAGGTACTCGTTCTGGAACTGGCTGGCCGGGGCCACGAACAGGTTGAGCAGGAAGGCCGACACCGCCAGCAGCCAGAAGCGGCGGCCGTGGCCGGCCATGCCCGCCTGTCCGTGGGGGGCGCGAAAGCGACGGCTCTCCGGCATGTGCCGCGCCGCGTGGCGCACGATGGGGACGGCGACCAGCGGTACCGCGAACAGGATGCGCCAGCCCCACGGGGCCACGTCGCACACTTGGAGCAGGACGACGCACAGGCCGGCGCCGCCGCCTGCGGCCAGGGCCAGGACGCTCAGCGCGTAGGCCCGGCTGCCCGCGGGCATCTCCTCCACCACCACGATGGCGATGACGATGAGGGCGGCGGTGACGAACCCCCGCGCCACCACTTGGCTGGCCGCCAGCCAGGCCAGCGACGGCGCCAGCGCGCCCGTCGCCGTCAGCACGCAGGCCACGGCCGTGGCCTTGAGCAGCACGCTGCGCCTGCCCCGTCGGTCGGCCAGCGCCACGATGAGCACGGTGAGCACCACATCGGCCCGCACCAGGGCCAAGGCCACCCCCTGGGCGCCCTTGCCGGTGCCGAAGTCGTCGGCCGCGAAGGTGATGGTCTGGGTGAGGATGGTGCCCATGTAGCCGGCGATGTACGACAGCAGGGCGGTGGTGCCCAGCGCCGCGGCGGCGCGGGCGTCGGCCCGTTGCGGCGGCGCCCACCACGGCGCCCGCTTCGGTTCGTGCAGCTTGCGCAGGAAGCGGCGCGACGGCAGCAGGAACACGAAGGCGAAGTAGGGGACGGCGAGGGTGTAGTCGACGACTTGGCGCACCCGCACCTGCCCGTCGGGGAGCGGCTCTGTCTCCACGCGGCGGGAGTAGGTGCGGACCGGGCCTTCAGCGCCGCGGAAGGTGCCGTCGCCGGCGGGCTCTTCCAATACGAACGACTGCCGAGGCCGCAGGACGTCGTCGAGGCGCTCGACGTCGACGACGGCTTCGGTGACCAGGCGGGTCACGCCGTGAACGTGGCGTACAACTCGGCGTAGACGGCGGCCGCGTCCACCAGGTCGGCCACCGAGACGAACTCGTCGTTGGTGTGGGCCTGCTCGATCCCGCCGGGGCCGAAGACGACGGCGGGGATGCCCGCCTGGTTGCGCACGAAGCGGGCGTCGGTGGCGAACGTCATGCCGATCACGTCGCGCTCGTCGCCCAAGGCCGCGCTGCAAGCCCGCCGCAGTTGGGCCACGAAGGCGTGCGAGGGGTCCATCTCGGAGGCTTCGCCGAAGGTGTCGAACGTCAGGTCGTAGTGCAGCTCGTCGTCGCCCAGCGCGTCGATCTTGGCCCGCAGCTCGGCTTCGGTGCCCGCGGGCGTGGCGCCCGGCAGCACCCGGCGGTCGAGCACGATGTCGCAGCGCTCCGCCACCGTGTTAGGGCCGGTGCCGCCTTTGATCTCGCCGATGTTGCAGGTGGGCGAACCCAGCAACGGGTGGCCGCCGTCGAACTGGGCGGCGTGCAGGGCGAGCACGACCTTGGCCGCCTTCTCCACAGCCGACACCCCGGCGCGGGGATCGCTGCCGTGGGCGGGCCGTCCGTGCACGGTGAGGTAGCCGACCACCAAGCCGCGCTCGGCCACGCACAGGTTCAGCGAGGTGGGCTCGGGCACCACGCAGGCGTCACCCTTGACGATGCCCGCGGCGACCATGGCCTCGGTGCCGAGGGCGCCGCCCCGCTCCTCGTCGGCCACCAGGTGGAAGACGATGTCGCAGGCGGCATCACGGCCGTCGCGTTGGAGCACTTCGAGGGCGTGGATGGCCGCAGCGATGCCACCCTTCATGTCGCACGTGCCCCGGCCGTAGAGGTTGCCGCCCGACTGCTCGCCGCCGAAGGGGTCCCATGTCCAGCCCTCGCGGTGTACGGGCACCACGTCGAGGTGGCCGTTGACGATGAGGGTGGGCCGCCCCGGTTCGCCGGTGCCCACCGAGGCGATGAGCGAGGTGCGCCCCTCGGCGACCTCGAACTCCTCGAAGCGGGCGCCGAAGGGGGCGAGGGCGTCGCGGCAGATGCCCACCGCTTCGCGTTCGTTGCCGGGCGGGTTCTGGGTGTCGACCGCCACCAGCGCCTGGGTCAGCTCGACCACCGCTCGGGCGTCGACGTGGTCCCGCATGGCGGGCGAGCATACTGACGCCGTGGATCGTTTCGTCGTGCGCCCGGGCTCGCCGCTGTCGGGCACCGTCCGGGTGGGCGGGGCCAAGAACTCGGCGCTCAAGCTGATGGCGGCCACACTGCTGGCCGAAGGCGTGCACGTCATCCGCAACGTCCCCCACATCGCCGACGTGGAGACGATGTGCGACCTGCTGTGCTCGATGGGCGTCGACGCCAAACGCGACGGCGAGACGCTGGCCATCACCCGGCCCGCCGACATCGTGCCCGAAGCGCCTTACGAGCTGGTCGAGCGCATGCGGGCGTCGATCGTGGTGCTGGGGCCGCTGCTGGCCGCCGTAGGACGGGCGCGGGTGTCGATGCCAGGCGGCGACGACCTGGGGTCGCGGCCCATCGACATGCACCTGCGAAGCCTCGAGCTACTGGGTGCCACCTTCGACCTGGCCCACGGCAACATCGAGGCGCGCGCCGACCAGTTGAGCGGCACCCGCATCCTGCTGGAGTTCCCGTCGGTCGGGGCCACCGAGAACATCGTGATGGCCGCCGTGCTGGCCAAGGGCACCACCGTCATCGAGAACGCGGCGCGCGAGCCCGAGATCACCGACCTGTGCGACTTCCTCTCCGCCATGGGCGCCCGCATCGACGGGGCGGGCACGTCGACGGTGGAGATCGAGGGCGTGGAGTCGCTGCGGCCGGTCGACCACGCCGTCATCCCCGACCGGGTGGAGGCCGCCACCTTCCTGGCCGCCGTGGGCCTGGCCGGCGGCGAGATCACGGTGGAAGGCGCCCGGGCCGACCACATGGACATGCTCCTGCAGAAGCTGGCGGCCATGGGGTTGGAGGTTTCCGCCGGCGACGGCGGGCTGTGGGCGGCGCGGCCTGAGCCCCTGCGCTCCATCGACGTGTCGACGCTGCCGTACCCAGGCGTGGCCACCGACTACAAGCCGTTCCTGGTGGCGTTGCTGTCGGTGGCCGACGGGGTGGGCATCGTCACCGAGAACCTCTACGCAGGCCGGTTCCGCTACGTGGCCGAACTGCTGCGCATGGGCGCCGACATCCGCATCCAGGGCCACCACGCCGTGGTGCGCGGCGTGCCCCGGCTGTCGGGGGCGCCGGTGAAGGCGTCCGACATCCGGGCGGGCGCCGCCTTGGTGCTGGCCGGACTGGCCGCCGACGGCGAGACGGTGGTGGCCGATGCCTTCCACGTCGAGCGGGGGTACGAGAACCTGGCGGGCAAGCTCCAGTCGCTGGGCGCCGACGTCACCTTCCACCGGGCGGAATAGGGGCCGGTACGGGGGCGGTTGTACCTTCGTGACTATGGATGCAGCACTGCTCGACGCCGTTGAAGCCATTCGCCCCGCCCTGCAGAGCGACGGCGGTGACATGCGCGTGCTCGAGTACAACGAGGAGACCGGCGTGGTCGACGTCGAGCTGCTCGGTGCCTGCGGCGGTTGCCCCATGTCGACGATGACCCTCAAGGCGGGCATCGAACGGATCCTCAAGGACCGGGTCCCCGGCCTCACCGAAGTGCGAGCCAAGGGCATCGACTTCGACGTCATGGAGGACGCGCTGTAAGTGCACCGTCCTGGGGCCGCCTGCGGCGTCCCGACGGCCGGGCACCCCGCCCGCGGCGTTGCTCCTCCTCGAAATGCCTTCCAGGCATTCCTTCGTCGTCGCGCCTTGCGGGCGGCGCACCCGCCCCGCCGGGCCACTCGCAGAGGCCCCGGGACGGAGCACTAAGTTCTCGTTCCCGATGCGGAACCGAGATCCCAAGGAACTGGTCGACGCGGCGTTGCGCGGCGACCGGTCCGCCGTCGCCCGCTTGATCTCCACCGTCGAGCGCGGCGGCGAGCCTGCCCGCGAGGTGGGGCGGCTGGTCTACCCCCACACGGGCAGCGCCTATACCGTCGGCATCACCGGCGCGCCGGGGGCGGGCAAGTCGACGTTGACCGACCGGCTCATCGGGGTCGTGCGCAAGGGCGGCAGCGACGTGGGCGTGCTGGCCATCGATCCGTCCTCGCCGTTCACCGGCGGCGCCATCCTGGGCGACCGGGTGCGCATGCAGGACCACGCCACCGACGCCGGCGTCTTCATCCGGTCAATGGCGACCCGCGGCCACCTGGGCGGGTTGTCGCTGGCCACGCCGGAAGCGGTACGGGTGCTCGATGCCGCGGGCCTGCCTGTCGTGCTGGTCGAGACCGTGGGCGTGGGCCAGGTAGAGGTGGAGATCGCAGGCGCCGCCGACACCACGGTCGTGGTGGTCAACCCCGGTTGGGGCGACGCCGTGCAGGCGAACAAGGCGGGCCTCATGGAGATCGCCGACCTGTTCGTGATCAACAAAGCTGACCGCCCCGGCGCGGCTGAGACCGAGCGCGACCTCAACCACATGCTCGACATGAACATGCACATGGGGGAGTGGCGGGTGCCGATCGTGAAGACGGTGGCGTCGTCGGGCGAGGGCGTCGACGATCTGTGGGCCGCCGTCGGCTCGCACCGGGAGTACCTCGCCACAAGCGGGGAGTTCGAGCGGCGCCGGGCCAAGCGCCTGGCCGACGAGTTGCGGGAGATCGTGCTGCACCGGTTGGAGCAGGCGGCCTTCGAGCGGTGCTCGGGCCCGGAGTGGGACCGGCTGCGCGACGACCTGCTGGCCCGTCGCACCGACCCCTACAGCGCCGCCGACGTTCTGGTCCGGGAATCCCGCGCCTGAGCGCGGGATTCCCGGACCAGAACGGGCCGGCGGTAGCGTCGGCGCCCATGTCGGAACAGTTCGTCACCGTTGACCGGCGCGACGACGGCGTGGCCGTCGTGCGCCTTGACCGCCCCAAGATGAACGCCCTCAGCCCCGAGCTGTTGGAGCAGTTGGAGGCCGCGGCCAAGGAGTTGGCCGCCGACCCGCCGGGCGCGGTCGTGGTGTGGGGCGGCGAGCGGCTCTTCGCCGCAGGTGCCGACATCAGCCGCTTCGGCGGCCCCGACGAGGCCCGTGTCGTCGGCGCCCTGTTCGTGCGGGCGCTCGAAGCGCTGGAGGCCATCCCCCGGGCCACCATTGCGGCGATCACCGGCTACGCCTTGGGCGGCGGGTGCGAGTTGGCGCTGGGGTGCGACTTCCGGCTGGTGGCCGACAACGCCAAGCTGGGCCAGCCCGAGGTGCTGCTGGGCATCATCCCCGGCGGCGGCGGCACCCAGCGCCTGCCCCGGCTGGTCGGCCCCTCCCGAGCCAAGGACCTGCTCTACAGCGGCCGGCAGGTCGACGCCGCCGAAGCCCTGCGCATCGGCCTGGTCGACCGGGTGGTGCCCGCCGCCGAGGTGCTCGACGCCGCGCTGGCGTGGGCGGGGGAGTTGGCCCGCGGCGCCGTCGTCGCCCAGGGGCTGATGAAGCAGGCCGTGCAGCGCGGCCTCGACGGGTCGCTGGCCGACGGCATGGCCGTCGAGCAGGACGCCTTCGTGGAGTCGTTCCGTACCGACGACGCCACCATCGGCATCAAGTCGTTCCTGGAGAACGGCCCCGGCAAGGCCACGTTCACCGGCCGCTGAGCGGCAGTCGCTCATAAATAGCCCGAACGGGCTATAGCCGCCGGCGCCTCGTGTCGCCACAGTGTCGTTGGGGCAACGCGGGCGTGGCGGGAGACTGCCTCCGCTCTGAGGAGGCAGGTCGTGACGCGGGATTCAATTGTCGGTGGGGCGCTGGTTCGCCGTGCCCGCCGTTCGGTGTCGGTGTCCGTCGTCGTGGCCATTGCCGCGTCCCTCCTCGTGCTGGCGCCGCCCGACGTGGCGATTGCGGCGAACAACGCGTCGATCGCCGGGACGGTGTTCAACGACGCCAACGGCAACGGCACGAAGGAAACCACCGAGGCCGGCTTGGCGGGCGTCGCTGTCGCGCTCCTCAACGGGTCGACGACCGTCGGCTCGACGACCTCCTCGTCGACGGGCGCTTACTCGTTCACGAAGCTGGGCCCGGCGACGTACTCGGTACGGGTCACCGTGCCGAGTGCGTTCTTCGCCTCCTCTCCGAACCCGCTCACGGTCGTGTTGGCCAACGGGCAAGCAGCTACGGGCAAGAACTTCGGCCTGGCGCCGTCGAACGCATCGATCGGGGACCTTGTCTTCAACGACGCCAATGGGAACGGAACGCACGACGCGGGAGAGCTGGGGCAGGCGGGTGTGGCCGTCACGCTGGCCAACGGCGGAACGACCGTTGGAACCACGTTGACGAGTGCGACCGGTACCTACGCCTTCACAGGGCTTGCGCCCGCCACGTACACCGTGACGATCGCGGTGCCGAGCGGCTTCGCCTCCACGACGGCGAACCCCCGAACATTGACGCTTGGCCTAAGCCAGACGAACACGACTGTCGACTTCGGCGTCCGGCAGAACAACGCCTCCATCGGCGACCTGGTGTGGCTCGACTCCGACGGCGACGGCACGTTCGACGCCGGTGAGAGCGGCATCGCCGGCGCACGCGTCGCCCTCGTCGAGGCGGGCGCCGACGCCCAACTGGGGACCGCCGACGACGTGACGCGCCCGGAGCAGACGACGCCGGCGTCCGGGGCCTATGCCTTCACGAGCCTGCCCGCGGGCACCTACCGGGTGAGCGTCGACGCGGCGTCGTTGCCCGCAGGCACCACGGTGGCGGGCGCCGCCGCCAACCCCACGACGCTGGTGCTCGGCCCGGGCCAGGCGCGCGCCGACGTCGACTTCGCGGTGCGCCATACCGGCTCGATCGGAGACCGGGTGTGGCTCGACGCCGACGCCGACGGCGCCCAGGACGCGGGCGAGAGCGGCCTGTCGGGCGTCACCGTGCGGCTGTTCACGCCGGGGCCCGACGCCACCCTCGGCACGCTCGACGATGTGGAGTCGGCCACCGCGACAACCGACGCGTCCGGCGCCTACCTCTTCCCGCGCCTGGCGGCGGGCACCTACCGGGTGCAGGTCTCGCCGTCGAGCGCCCCCGCGGGCACGGCGGCCACGACGCCGGTGAACCGCGACGTCGTGCTGGCGGCGGGCACCGCAGTGGCCGACGCCGACTTCGGCTTCCGCTGGACGGGCTCGGTGGGCGACCGGGTGTGGTTCGACACCGACGCCGACGGTGAACAGGACGCGGGGGAGAACGGGCTGTCCGGAGTGACGCTGAGCCTGTCGAGCCCCGGTCCCGACGGCACCTGCGGCACTGCCGACGACGTCGTGGTGGCCACCACGGCCAGCGGTGCGGCGGGCACCTACTCGTTCGACAACGTGGCACCGGGCGCCTACCGCGTCCGCGCCGACGGCGGCGCCGCCCCGGCGGGTGCCGCCCCGCCGGCCGACGTCGACGTCGACGTGGCGCCCCACGGCTCGGTCACCACCGCCGACTTCGGCTTCCGCTGGGCCGCCTCCATCGGCGACCTGGTGTGGCTCGACTCCGACGGCGACCGGGCTGCCGATTCGGGTGAGCCGGGCGTGAGTGGCGTCATCGTCTCGCTCTCGGAAGCAGGCATCGACGGGGCCTTGGGTACGGCTGACGACGTCGACCACGGCACCCGGACGACCGATGCGGCGGGTGCGTATCGGTTCGCGCACGTCGCACCAGGTTCGTATCGCGCAGCCGTCGCCGCCAGTGCCCGACCGGCCAGGACCGTTCCCTCCACGCCCAGCGTGCAGGACGTCGTGGTGGCCGTCGGCACGGCTGCCGTCGAGGCCGACTTCGGCTTCAGCCCGTACGAGACCACGACGGTCGAGCTCAACCCGGCGGCGACGACGACGGTGGCGGGCAACAGTGCCTCGGCGAATACCGACGGCACCGGCACCGGCGCCTCGTTCTACTCGTCAATGGGCGGGGTGGCGATTGACGGCAACCGAGCATTCGTGGCGACCTCCGGGCACATCCGGCAGGTCGACCTCTCGACGGGCGCCACCACGACGCTGGCGGGCTCGACGAGCACCGGCTGCACGGACGGCACGTCCGGCGCCGCCTCGCGATTCGGATCGTCGCCGAGCCAGCTCGCCACCGACGGCGTGTACGTCTACAGCACCTGCAGCGAGTACCCGAACACCTACGTCCGGCGGACCTCGATCGCCACGGGGGCCACGACAATGCTCGGTTATGGCGGGACCGGCGTCGTCCTCGCCAGGGACGGCTACCTCTACACGTCGAAGAACCTCGTCGTGTACCGCATGAACCGGGAAACCGGCGCCACAACCACGCTCACGACGGTTCCGTCGTCGTTGGCATCCAGCTTGGGCGACCTGGCTGTCGACGACCAGACGCTGTGGGTCGTGGGGTCCGGCTCCTCCAACGGCGACCGCGTCATCCGCGTGTCGCTGGCCGACGGCACGGCCTCGACCGCACTGGCGCCCACCGCGGGCGTGACCAACATCAACGGCATCGCCTCGGCGGGCTCGTTCCTCT
>DATLNE010000026.1 GCA_035536915.1 Acidimicrobiales bacterium | reverse complement strand
CGTTTATCCGCACCACGGTGCTGCCACGATTGAGCGGAAGGAGGAGAAGGAGGCCTTCGGCGAGACGCACGAGTACCTCG
This sequence comes from Acidimicrobiales bacterium, assembly GCA_035536915.1. Classification (NCBI taxonomy): domain Bacteria; kingdom Bacillati; phylum Actinomycetota; class Acidimicrobiia; order Acidimicrobiales; species Acidimicrobiales bacterium. Next base: position 14,910 of record DATLNE010000026.1, on the reverse strand, counting down.
TTCTCCGTCTCGCGTACGGTGACCTGACGCTCATGGTGCCCACGAACAAGACCGAGGAGGTCGGACTTCGTGAGGTCATCAACGACGAGGAGGTCGAGGAGGTGTTCGCTGTCCTTCGCAAGAAGGAGGCGCGCATGCCCACCAACTGGTCTCGCCGCTACAAGAACCACGTGGAGAAGCTGAAGTCGGGCGACATCTACCAGGTGGCCGAGGTCGTCCGGAACCTGTCGATCCGCGACAAGGACAAGGGCCTGTCCGCGGGCGAGAAGCGCATGCTGACTCGGGCGAGGCAGATCCTGGTGTCCGAACTGACCTTCGCCATCGGCGTCTCCGAGGAAGAAGCGGAAAAGAAGCTCAACGACGCCTTGCCGTAGCAAGGTTCAGGCGTCCCCCGCGGGCGCCGATGAACTACACGGCATGTTTGTCGAGATCGTCCGCCTCTTCGTCGTCTTCCTCGCCACCGCCGGCGGTTATGCCATCGGTGACGGCGGCCCCAACGACGACGGCTCCGGAGCCATCCTGGGCGCCACCCTGGGCGCCTGCGTGGGCTACGTGGCGGGCGGCCTCGTGGGGCGGTTGCTCGGCCAGGTCATGCGCTCGACCGAGCACCGGATCGAACAGACCCCCGCCCCCCGGCTGTTCGCAGGCGCTGTCGGGGGCTTGGCCTTCGGCGGCCTCGCCGGCGTGGTCGGCATCCCTGTCGTCCTGCTCCTGCCCAGCCAGGCGGGCTGGGCCGTGCTCGGCCTCGTGGTCTGGATCGGTGCCTACTGGGGCTTTTCCCTCGGCTCCCGCAAGAGCGACGAACTGCTCGCCCTGGCAGGCCTGTCGACCCGCCCGCTGGTGCGAGCCACGCCGCTCGGCGCTCTCGTCGAACAGGACGCCATCATCCTCGACACCAGTGCGGTGATCGACGGGCGCCTCCTGTCGCTGGCCCGGGCCGGCTTCATCACCGACGACCTGCTGGTGCCCCAGTTCGTGCTCGACGAGCTCCAGACGATCGCCGACGCCCAGGAGCCCACCCGCCGCCGCCGGGGCCGCCGGGCCTTGGAACTGCTCGAAGCACTGCGCCACTTCCCCGGCGTCGAGGTGCACGTGCTCGACGACGAGGTCCCCGAGTACGACGAGGTCGACGCCAAGCTGGTGGCCCTGGCCAAGCGCCTGTCCGCGCGCCTTCTGACCGTCGACGGCGCCCTGCAGAAGGTGGCCGAGGTGCAGGGGGTGCGCTGCCTGAGCCTGCACCGGCTGTCCGACAGCGTGCGGCCCGTGCACGTGCCCGGCGAGGTCATCCGCCTGCCCATCGCCAAGGAGGGCCGCGAGCCCGGCCAGGGCGTGGGGTACCTCGACGACGGGACCATGGTCGTGGTGGCCGACGCCACCGAACTGGTGGGCCAGGAGGTCAACGTGCGCATCACCAGCAACGTCCAGACCTCGGTCGGCCGGATGTTGTTCGCCTCCCTCGCCGGGTAGCGTCCGCACGCGTGAGCGTGTGGGCGATCCTCGTGGCCGCCGGGTCGGGCAGCCGGTTCGGGGCTCCCAAGCAGTACGAGCCGCTCGACGGACGCCGGGTGCTCGACTGGTCGCTCGACGCTTGCCGGGCCGCCTGCGACGGGGTGGTGCTGGTGGTGCCTGCCGACCGCCTCGGAGACGAAGAGAAGGCCGACGCCGTGGTGGCGGGCGGCGCCACTCGTTCCGACTCGGTGCGAGCGGGCTTGGCCGCTGTGCCCGCCGACGCCCAGATCGTCGTCGTGCACGACGCGGCCCGACCGTCGGCGCCGCCGCGCCTGTTCGAGGCGGTGATCGCCGCCGTGCGGGCCGGGGCCGACGGCGCCGTACCGGGCGTGCCCCTTGCCGACACCGTGAAGCGGGTCGACGGCGACCGGGTGGTGGAGACGCTCGACCGCTCGACGCTGGTGGGCGTGCAGACCCCCCAAGCCTTCAAGGCCGACGTGCTGCGCCGGGCGGACACGGGCGACGCCACCGACGACGCGGCTTTGGTCGAGGCGGCGGGGGGCACCGTCGTCGTCGTCCCCGGCGACCCCCTGAACCGCAAGATCACGCACCGGAGCGATCTGTGAGGGTCGGCATGGGCTTCGACGTGCACCCGTTCGAGGACGGCAGGCGCCTCGTCCTGGGCGGCGTCCACTTCGAGGGCGAGCGGGGCCTCAAGGGGCACAGCGACGCCGACGCCGTCGCCCACGCCGTGGCCGACGCCCTGCTGGGTGCGGCCGGGATGGGGGACCTCGGCGGGCTGTTTCCCGACACCGACCCGCAGTGGGCGGGCGCCGACAGCATCGCCCTGCTCACCGAGGTGGTCGCCCGTGTGCATAACGCCGGCTATCAGCCCGTGAACGTCGACTGCACGGTCGTGTTGGAGGCGCCCAAGCTGGCGCCCCGCCGGGCGGAGATGCAGGATCGCCTCAGCGCCGCGCTAGGCGCCCCCGTCACCGTCAAGGCCACCCGGGCCGAGGGCCTGGGTGCCATCGGCCGGGGCGAGGGCATCGCCTGCTACGCCGTCGCCCTGCTGGAGGACATCACCGCATGAGAGAAAAACCCCGCAAGGGCAACCGAGGACAGGTCCACCGCGACGCGGTGGCCAAGAAGCAGGCGCCCCAGAAGGCCGCACGCGCCGCGGGCCGCGCCGCTGCCAAGGCCCGCCGCCAGGGCCTCCCGACGGCCCAGGGCGCGGCCCCTGTGCGCCGCCGCCTCCCGCAGGCCGACCCGGCCCCCGTCCGCCGCCCCAGCGGCCCGCGGGGCCTGGGCGGCGAACAGGTCGAGGGCCGCCGCGCCGTCCGGGAACTGCTCACAGCGCGGCGTCGCAAGGTCCGTGACGTGTGGCTGGCCGACGGCCTCGACGAGTCGCCTTTGCTGGCCGAGATACTCGACCAGGCCTCCGAGCAGCGCATCCCCATCCGCACAGTCAGCCGGGGCCGCCTTGAGGGCGAGGCCCGCACCGACTCGCCGCAGGGCGTGCTGGCCCACGCCGACCCCCTCCCCGAGCTCGACCTCGACGACCTGGCCCGCCCCGACGCCTTCCTCCTCTGCCTCGACGGCATCACCGACCCCCACAACCTGGGTGCCCTCCTGCGCACGGCGGAGTGCGCAGGCGTGACCGGCGTGGTCGTGCCCAAGCACCGGGCCGCCCACGTCACCCCCACGGTGGCCAAGGCGGCGGCAGGCGCCATCGAGCACATGCCGATCGCCGTGGTGCCGGGCATCCCCGCCGCCCTCAAGACACTGGGTGACGCCGGGGTTTGGTCAATTGGCCTGGACGCCGAGGCCCCCAAGAGCCTCTTCGAGCTCGACTTCGACGTGGCCTCCACGCCCATCGCCCTGGTGCTGGGCGCCGAGGGGGCAGGCCTGTCGCGGCTGGCCCGCCAGCGGTGCGACCTATTGGCGTCGATCCCGCAGTTCGGGGCCATCGACTCGCTCAACGTGGCCGCCGCCGGCGCGGTCGCCTCGTTCGAGCTTGCCCGCCGCCGATCCTCCTAGTTACCCCGGATTTTTTGTGTAGATCGACCCCTAAAGGGGTATTTTCGGGCCGCGCGCTGGGCTGTGACCATTGACACCCAGGTTACCGACTGGTTACAAAGGACTAGCCCCCTCGGTGTAGTCACTCCGGGATCGGGTTTCTAGGACCTCTCGTCACAGCCTCGTAGGAGCGCACACATGGCCCTTCGCCTCGATCTCACCCCCCTGATTGAGCTGTCCGACACTGAACTGGTGGCTCGCTTCCACGAGGGAGACCACGAGGCGCTGCAGATCCTGCTCGAGCGCTACCGGCGCTTCGCCCGGGCCAAGGCCCGCGGCTACTTCCTCGTCGGGGCCGACTCCGACGACATCGAGCAGGAGGGCATGATCGGCCTGTTCAAGGCCGCTCGCGACTACAACCCCGACCGCCAGGCGTCGTTCCGGGCCTTCGCCGAACTGTGCATCACCCGCCAGGTCATCACCGCCATCAAGACGGCGACCCGGCAGAAGCACCAGCCCCTCAACCAGTACGTGTCGATCTCGGGCGTCCGCGGCACCGACGACCCCAGCGAGCGCACCGTCGAGGATCTGCTCGACGACCACTACCTGGCCGACCCGGCCGACGAGATCGTGTCCAACGAGCGCATGGCCGAGATGCGGCGCTCGATGGCCGAGATGCTCTCGGGCCTGGAGGTCGACGTCCTGCGCCTCTACGTGGAGGGCAAGTCGTACCAGGAGATCGGCGACCAGCTGGGCCGCCACGTGAAGTCGATCGACAACGCCCTGCAGCGCATCAAGCGCAAGCTCGACGTGCACCTGCAGGAGCGTGCGCTCGAAGACGCCGTCCCCGTCTAAAAGGGGCCTTCAGCATCGACCGCAGGTCGATTCCGCACAGCGCTCTCCCTCGGGTGGCAGGCACGGAAGGGGCCCGACTGCGGAGCAGGCGGGAAGGATCCCGTGCCTGACGGGACCCGAGGGATCCCGAGGGTCCTTGAACCCGACCGTCCTGCCTGGCAGGGTGTCGGGGATGTCACTTTCCGAGCGCGACCAGGCGATCCTCGATTTCGAGCGTTCGTGGTGGACCGAGCCCGGCCCCAAGGAACTCGCCATCCGTGAGCGGTTCGACCTTTCGCCCACCCGCTACTACCAAGTGCTGAGCGAGCTGCTGGAGTCACCCGAGGCCATCGCCTACGACCCGTTGGTCGTCCGGCGCCTGCGGCGTCTGCGTGACCGGCGCCGGCGGGCTCGCTTCGAAGGCCGCTCAGCCCAGCCGCCGGGCCGGTGAGACGGGGTCGTCACGTCGCCGACGAGGGGTCGATGACCCGCTCGGTGGGGGCGAACACGGGACGTGGCCTGGTGCTGGTGGCCGTCGCCTTCCTGCTCGGCCTGTTCCTCCTCAACCGCATCGACGAACCGGTGCCGGGCGAGCAGGTGGAGACGACGTCGTCCGACGACACCACGACCACCACGTCGGCGGCCGCCCAGCAGCCCACCACCAGCACGACCCCGCTGCGCCAGCCCAAGGACGTGCGCGTGCTCACCGCCAACGGCACCAGCACCAAGGGTGCGGGCGGGCGCATCAAGGACCGGGTGATGGCCGCCGGCTACAACGCCTTGGCCGCCACCGACACCAAGACAGCGGCCACCGCCTCGGCCGTCTACTTCACCGCCGGGTTCGAGCGGGAGGCCGCGGCCTTGGCCCAGACGCTGGGCCTCCAGCCCGCCGCCGTCCAAGCCATGCCCAACCCGCCGCCCGTGGCCGACCTCAAGGCCGCCAACATCCTCGTTGTCGTGGGCCCCGACCTGGCCAACGCACCGGCGAGCGGCGGCACGGCGAGCAGCAGCACCTCCACCACGGCTCGGGCCAACACCACCACCACCGCCCGGGCGGGCACCACCACCACGACCAGGTAGCTCACCCCAAGCGGGTGGTGACCGAACGCACCCGCACTTCGAGGGTGCCGGGCACGATGGGGCCGCTGGTGCCCTCGGGGGGGAGCAACTGCAGGGTGAACGTCCCCGCCGTCTCCGCCCGTACCTCCTGTACGGCGCCGTCGCGCAGGTCGTGCGTGGAGGTGGCCGTGGTGCGCTGCGACCCGTCGAGGCGCACCCGGTTGCCCCCGTCGTCGGCTACTCGTCCCACCGGCAGCACGTAGTCGCTCTCCACCGTGGCCAGGTTGCGGCCGCCCACGACGCCTAGGGCGGTGAGCCGTCCTGTGCCGGTCACCAGGCCCTGGATGTCCCACCGGTCGCCCGGTGCCAGCCCCCGTTCCGGCGGTGCCGCCGCTGCGGCCGGGAAGATCTCCGACAGCCCCAGGCCGCCCAGGATGTCGGCGGGCACGCCCTCGATGCGCTGCACCTCGGCCAGTTGCCCGGCCCGGTCCAGCCGTACGACGAAGGTGCGGGGCTCTTCGGCCGCCGCCTCCACCCGCACCTCCACCCGGCTGCCGTCGTCGCCGGTCGACAGGACGCTGTGGCGGGCGGTGAACACGTCGTCTTCGGTCGAGCGGCGCTCAGGACGGTCGCCGATGCGGGTCACCACCTCGGCGGTGACGGTCACCCGGTAGTCGTAGCGAGCACCGGTGGCAGGCCGGAAGGCGACCTGCACGGTGCCGTCTTGGCACCCAGCGAGGCCGGCCACCGACGCCACGAGCAGCAGGAGGCGGCGCACCGGGGAAGGGTACCGTTCCGGCGTGACCACCCCCCTGGCGCCCTTCCTCGACTCGCCGCGCACGGCAGGCATCCTCACCGACTTCGACGGCACGCTCGCTCCCATCGTCGAGGACCCGGCGGGCGCCCGCCCCCTGCCCGGCGCCGTCGAGGTGCTGCACCGGTTGTCGCGCCGCTACAAGCGGGTGGCCGTCGTGTCCGGCCGTCCCGCCGCCTTCCTGGCCCGCCGCCTCCGCCTGGAGGAGGCGCCCGAGCTGTTCGTGTCCGGCCTCTACGGCATGGAGTACGCCGAGGGCGACGCCACCACCACCCACCCCCGGGCCGAAGAGTGGCGCGCCGTCATCGAGACAGCGGCGTGCGAGGCCGAGGAACAGGCGCCCGACGGCGTCGCCGTGGAACGCAAGGGGCTCTCGGTCACCGTCCACTACCGCACGGTGCCCGAGCACGGGGAATGGGTCCGCCTGTGGTGCGAGGCCACGGCGGCCCGCACCGGCCTGGCGGTGCACCCCGCCCGCATGTCGGACGAGCTGCGCCCGCCGGTCGAGGTCGACAAGGGCACCGTGGTGCGGGAGCTGTCGGAAGGGTTGGCCGCCGTGTGCTTCCTGGGCGACGACGTGGGCGACCTGCCTGCCTTCGCCGCCCTCGACGCCCTGCGCGAGCAAGGGGTGGCCACCCTCAAGGTGGTGGCGGGCAGCGACGAGGTGCCGCCCGGCCTGGTGGAGGCGGCCGACATCATCGTCGACGGCCCCGTGGGCGCTCTCGCCCTGTTGGAGCAGTTGGCGGGCTAGCGGGCGGCGGCGACCTGGGCGGCCAGCCAGTCGTGCGAGGTGCCGGTAGACGCCAGCGTCCGCAGTTCGGCCGCCCGCCGCGCTCGCTCGGCGGCGTCGAGGTCGAGCGCCCGCCCCAATGCCTCCGCCGTACCCATGATGTCGAAGGGGTGGGCCTCGATGGTCGCGGGACCGAGCTCGGCCCACGCGCCGGCCTCGGGCGACAGCACCAGCACGCCGTCGCGTTCGTTCACGATCGGCCCTTCCTTGGCCACCAGGTTGAGCCCGTCGCGGATGGGGTTGACCAGAAGCACGTCGTAGGAGCGCAGGACGGCCACCGACCGGGGGAAGTCGTCGGAGGTGTCGAGCACGATCGGCGTCCACGACTCGGCGCCCCACTCGGCGTTGACCCGGTCGACCACCGCCTCCACCTCGTTGGCGTAGGCCAGGTAGTCGACCAGCGACTGGCGCGAGGGGTAGATCGACGCCGCGAACACCACCTGCCCCCGCAGGTCGGGCCGGCTGCGCAGCAGTTCGTCGTAGGCCAGGAAGCCGCGCACGATGTTCTTCGACAGCTCGATGCGGTCGACCCGGGCGATGACCCGGCGGCCGCCGAAGTCGAGCGCGGGCGCTTCGACCGATGTGATGTCGTCGACGTTGGCCGCCGCCGGGGCCACGAACGTGGGCGGCACATGGCCCAGCACCTCCCGGCAGCACGCTTCGAAGTTGGCCTGCCAGCGGGCCGAGTGGAAGCCGCAGGCGCCGCTGCCCGCCATGCCCTCCAGCAGTTCGACGGCGACTGCCGTGGGCAGCGTGCGCAGCTCGGTCGGCGTGCAGAACGGCGTGTGGTGGAAGTAGGCCGTCGCCAGGTCGGGCCGCAGCTTGCGCAGCCGGGCGCCCACCAGCGACAGGTGGTAGTCGTGCACCAGCACGGTGGCGCCCTCGGGCGCCTCGGCGGCCACGGCGTCGGCGAAGGCGGCGTTGACCGCTCGGAACGTGGCCCACGCCTGGTGCCAGTGCCGGTCGAAGCGGGGGCGGCGCACCAGGTCCCACAAGCCGTGGTGCAGGAACCACAGGGTGGCGTTGGCGACGACGTCGTAGAACTGGCGGTAGTCGCCTTCGTCGACCACCAGGGAGCGCAGCCGGAAGCCCTCGGCGTCGACCACGCCCGCCGAGGCGGCTTCCCGGTCGGCGTCGCTGAGGGCGGCGGCCATCCACGTGGCGCCCGTGCCTTCGACGGCGGGGCCGAGGCTGGTGACCAGCCCGCCACCCCCTCGCACGGTGGCCAGGGCGCCCTCGTCGTCGTAGCGGAACGACAACGGGCCGCGGTTGGAGACGATGACGAGGTCACGGGGGGGCATGGCGGCTGGCACCATACCCGTGTGCCTCACGTCGTCGCCGCACCGGACAAGTTCCGCGGGACCGCCAACGCGGCCTCGGTGGCGGCGGCAGTGGGACGGGCTGCGAAGGCCGCCGGGTGGACCTGCGACGCCGTGCCGATGGCCGACGGCGGCGAGGGGATTCTCGAAGCGTTGGGCGGCAGCGTGCGCCGCGCCCGGGTGCGCGGCCCCCTCGGGGAGGCGGTCGAAGCGGAGTGGCGCCTGCAGGGGCGCACGGCGGTGATCGAGATGGCGCAGGCCGCGGGCCTCGACCTGTTGGGCGGCCCCGAGTGGAACGACCCCATGCGGGCGTCGACGGCCGGGGTGGGCGATTTGATCAACGCCGCCGTGTCGGGCGGCGCCCGCAAGGTCATCGTGGGCGTGGGCGGCTCGGCCACCACCGACGGGGGCCTGGCCTGCCTCACCGCCTTGGAGCCGCACGCCCGCCTACGGGGTGTGGAACTGGTGGTGGCCTGCGACGTGACCACCACATTCGTTGACGCTGCCGAGCACTTCGCCCCCCAGAAGGGCGCCACCGCTGCCCAAGTGGCCCTCCTGCGCCGCCGGCTGGAGCGGCTGGCCCAGGTCTACGAGGACGACTACGGCATCGACGTGCGCGCCCTGCCCGGCTCGGGCGCCGCGGGCGGCCTGGCGGGGGGGCTCGCCGCACTGGGCGCCACGCTGGTGCCCGGTTTCGACGTGGTGGCCGACGCCGTGGGCCTGGCCGAACGCATCGAGTCCGCCGACCTCGTCGTGACGGGCGAAGGCTTCGTCGACGAGCACTCCTTCGAGGGCAAGGTGGTGGGCGGCGTGCTCGAACTGGCGGCGGAGGCGGGCGTGCCCGCCCTCGTGGTGGCCGGCCAGGTCTTCGAGCGCGGCCCGGCCGACGCCACGTTCGTCTCGTTGGTCGAGCGTTTCGGCGAGGAGCGGGCGCGGGCGGAGACGACCGCGTGCATCGAAGACGCCGTGACGGCCTACCTCACCGATACCCTGACGCCGTGACGGAGCGGCTGCGCCGGGCGGGCCAACTGAGCTGGGCGATCGTCGGCATCGCCGCCCTGCTCGCCGTGCTCGGCCTGATCGCCTGGACGGTGCGGGTTGCGTTCCCGCCCCTGGTGCTGGCGGGCGCCATCGTCTTCCTGCTCAACCCGATCGTCACCCGGCTGCAACGGCATGGCGTCCCCCGTGCGTTGGGCACGGGCTTGGCCTACGTGGTGGTGCTCGGCTCCCTGGTGGGGGCGGGCTTCCTGCTGGCGCCGTTGGCGGCGTCGCAGGCCGACGAACTGTCGGAGGAGTGGCCTGCCATCGAGCAGCGGGTGGAGCGCTGGGTCGACGACCGTGCCGTCGAGTCGGAGGGCACCTTCTGGGAGTTCACCCGGGCCGAGCTGGAGCAGACCTTCTCGCAGGACGACGCCACCTTGCGGGAGCGGCTCAACCGCCTGCGCGACATCGGCGTGGAGATCTTCCACGTGCTCTTGATCCTCTTCCTTGCACCGGTCGTCGCCTTCTACCTGTTGGTCGACCTGCCCCACGTGCGACAGGCGGCCGAGAGCCTCATCCCCGACGGCGCCCGGCACGAGGTGCTGCTGTTGGCCCACCGCCTCAACCGGGCCATCGGCGGGTTCTTCCGGGGCCAGCTCTTGGTGGCGACCATCGTGGGCGTCATGTGCTCGGTCGGCCTGCTGGCCATCGGCCTGCGCTTCTGGTTCCTCGTGGGCATGATCGCCGGGCTGTTCAACATCATCCCGCTCATCGGGCCGTGGGTGGGCGGCATCCCCGGCATCATCATCGCCCTGACCACCGGCTCGCCGTTGCAGGCGCTCGGCGTGGTGGTGGTGATGGTGACGGCCCAGCAGATCGACAACCACTTCATCACCCCCCAGGTCATGCACCGCACCGTGCAGTTGCACCCGGCTGTGGTGATCCTTGCCCTGTTGGTGGGCGGCACCCTGGGCGGGTTCTTCGGGCTGCTGCTGGCCGTGCCCGCCGCCGCCGTGCTCAAGATCCTGTTAAGCCACGCGTGGCGGGTGCACGTGCTGGGCGAGGAACCGGGGCCGGTCGAGACAGGCCCCGGCCTCGTCGAGGATGTGGTCTAGGCAGTTCGCCGGGTGACCAGCGGTGCCGACTCCGGCACTGCGGGCTGCAGTCCGGCCCGGGCCAGCACCGTGCGCACGATGGCTTCCGACTGCAGGCTCAGCTCGTCGAGCGGGCGGTTGAAGTGCACGCGTTCGCCGAGGTCTACCTGGGCGATGGCGTTGGCGCCGTAGGCCGCGGTGATGTCGATGACGAGGCCGATGTCGACGCCCCACCCCTTGACGAACGGCACCCGGTCGAACACGTCGCGCGGCGCCGCGCACTCGCCGCCCAAGGGCTGCAGCACGCCGGCAAGGTGGGGGAACAGCACCCGCAACAACGGCTTGGCCGTGAGCTCGGTGACCCGGCCGCCCTGGCCCGCGCGGCCTTCGAAGGGGCGCCGGTAGTAGCCCTTGACGAAGGCCACCTCGTCTGTGGTGAGCAATGGGCCGAGCAGGCCGACCACGAAGCCCGCGGTGAAGTTGCGCACGTCGGCGTCGCAGAAGGCCACGATGTCGCCCTCGGCGCACTGCACGCCGAGGCGCATGGCGTCGCCCTTGCCCGCGCCTGCGCCCCGCACCACCCGGGCGCCCGCCCGCATCGCCGCGGTGGCGGTGCCGTCGGTCGACTCGTCGTCGACCACCAGCACCTCGTCCACCAGGCCTGGCAACTCGGCCCGGATGCAGGCCACGATGGCGCCGACCGTGGGCTCCTCGTCCTGGGCGGGCAGGCACACCGTCACCGTGCGGCCCGCCTTGGCGGCGACCAGCGCGGCGGGCGCGAAGTCGTCGTGCGAGAACGTCCGCATCAAGGAGCCGTGCACGTCGCCATTGTCGCTCAAAGGTCTTTGACGGCCGTAGTCGGGCTGCGCCACGATTGATGCCTCACCCCATCCAGAGCGGTCGAGGGACCGGGCCCGCAGACACCGCGGCAACCAGAGCTTCCAGGCTCCAGGTGCCACTGCCCGGAACGATGAGGAGGCCGAAGTGTCGTTCGTCGAAGGATTGCGATGTCGTGAGTGCGCGCGCCCGTACCCGGCCGAGGCGCTGCACGTCTGCGAGTACTGCTTCGGCCCGTTGGAAGTGGTCTACGACTACGAGGCCATCGGTTCGTCGCTGACGCGGGAGAAGATCGCGGCAGGGCCCACGACCATCTGGCGCTACGCCGACCTGTTGCCCGCAGACTCCACCGACCCGGTCAACCTGGGCGCAGGCTTCACGCCGCTGGTGCGGGCCGACCGCCTGGCCGCCGAGCTGGGCCTGGGCGAGCTGTGGGTCAAGAACGACACGCTGAACCCCACCGGCTCGTTCAAGGACCGGGTGGTCTCGGTGGCGCTGACCAAGGCTCGCGAGCTCGGGTTCAAGGTGGCCGCCTGCGCGTCGACCGGCAACCTGGCCAACTCGGTGGCGGCCCATGCGGCCCGGGCCGGCATGGACTCCATCGTGTTCATCCCCCACGACCTCGAACAGGGCAAGGTCGTCACCACCGCCGTCTACGGCGGGCGCCTCATCGCCGTCGAGGGTTCCTACGACGACGTGAACCGGCTGTGCGCCGAGTTGGCCTCCGAGCACCCCACGTGGGCGTTCGTCAACGTCAACGTGCGCACCTACTACGCCGAGGGCTCCAAGACCTTGGCCTACGAGGTGGCCGAGCAGCTGGGGTGGCGGGCGCCCGACCACGTGGTCGTGCCCATTGCCTCGGGCTCGCAGCTGACAAAGATCGACAAGGGCTTCGGCGAGCTGTGGAAGGTCGGCCTGCTCGACGAGGAGCCCCATGTGCGCATCTCGGGCGCGCAGGCCGAAGGCTGCTCGCCGGTGGCTACCGCCTTCGCCGAAGGCTCCGACTACGTGAAGCCGGTGAAGCCCAACACCATCGCCAAGTCGCTGGCCATCGGGAACCCCGCCGACGGGCCCTACGCCCTCGAGGTGGTGCGCAAGACGGGCGGCGCCATCGGCGCGGTGACCGACGAGGAAGTGGTGGAGGGCATCCGCCTGCTGGCCCGTACCGAGGGGATCTTCGCCGAGACGGCGGGCGGCGTCACCATCGCCACCCTGGCCAAGCTGGCGGCCGCGGGCGTGGTGCGGCCCGACGAGCGGGTGGTGGCGTACGTGACCGGCATCGGCTTCAAGACTATCGAGGCGGTGGCTCCCCAATGCGGGCCGACCGCCACCATCCGGCCTACGTTGGATGCGTTCAACGAAGCCGTGGAGGTTGACCCGTCGTGAGCGTGACCGTCCGTATCCCCACCCAGTTGCGCAACCTGACCGGTGGGTCGGGCGAGGTCGCCGTCGACGCCTCGACGGTCGGTGACGCCCTCAAGGCGCTCGACGTGGCCCACCCCGGCTTCGGGGAGCGCATCTTCGACGAGGACGGCAAGCTGCGACGTTTCGTCAACGTGTTCCTGGCCGACGAGGACGTCCGCTTCCTCCAAGGGCTCGACACGTCGGTGAGCGACGGGCAGACGCTTTCCATCGTGCCCGCTGTCGCCGGGGGCTGATCCGGCTCAACTCGGCCGCCGCTGCCGCCGATACGCGCGGTATGGCAGAGGTGCTGATCGTGGACGACGACCCCGATATCCGCGGGATCCTGGCCTTCACTATGGAGGACGCGGGTTACGTGGTGCGGGAGGCGGGGGACGGGGCCGAGGCCATCGCCGCCATGGAGAAGCGGGCACCCGACTGCGTGGTGCTCGACCTGATGATGCCGGGCGTCGACGGCTTCGGCGTGCTGCGCTCGAAGCGGCAGTTGGGCCTGGCGCCCGAAGCCCGGGTGCTGATCCTGACCTGCAAGACGGCCGAGCGCGACTACGTGCGGGGCTGGGAGCTGGGGGCGGACGAGTACCTGACCAAGCCCTTCGACCCCGATGCCCTGGTGGAGAAGGTGGCCGAGCTCATGAAGTGCACGGCTGCGCAACTGCAGGAGCGGCGTGAGTCGGAGCTGCAGAAGGCGGAGTTGCTGGAGCGGTTGGAGTCGGCGTTCAGCCGGCCCCGGATGGTGACGCGCTGACGATGTCGACGGTCACGACGCTCAACCCGGCGACGGGCCGTGCCGATGGTTCCGACATGGCCGTCCTGGTTGTCGACGACGACCCGCTGATTGCGGGGATGCTTCGGCTGGTCCTCGAAAGCGAGGGCTACGAGGTGAGCCACGCCGAGGACGGCCGCGCTGCCTTGGAGACGATCCACGAAGCGCCGCCTGCCTGCATGGTGCTCGACATGATGATGCCGCACGTCGACGGCTACGGCGTGCTCGAGGCGCTGGCCGCCGAAGGCGGAGCCGAGACCCGCATCGTCATGCTGACGTGCTGCTCGCAGGAAGAGGACGTCCGCAAGTGCTTGCGCTTGGGCGCCGACGAGTACCTGACCAAGCCGGTCGACGTCGACTTCCTGCTCAACACCGTGCGCGACCTGTTGTCGATGGAGATGGACGAGGTCCGCTCCCGGCGGGCCGCGGTGTCGACCGACGAGCGGGCGCTCAACGAACGTGTCGGCGCCGCCCTCGGCCGCCACGCCCAGTTCCTCGCCGGCTGATCTGTCGTTCTGGTCCGTACATCCGGCGCTCCAGCGCCGGATGTACGGACCAGAAGCGCGTCAGGCCGCACGGCGAACCGCCTGGACGACGGCCGCCGGCCGGTGCCAGGCGTCCTCCTCGGTGACGCGCACGACCTCGTAGCCGCGGCCTCGTAGCTCGGTGTCACGACGGGCGTCGCGCTCGCGGTCGAGCTTCGACGAGTGGTACCGGGCGCTGTCGACCTCGATGACCACGGGCGTACCGACGACGACCAAGTCGACCCGACCGATCCAGTCGTCCCCGCCGAGGTCGACCTGTCGTCGGGTGCGGATGCCCGCCTCGTCGAGCAACCGCACGACCCGCGCCTCAAGCCCGGACGCCGGGGCGATGTACCCGGCAGGCCGGTCGGCCAGGATCGTGCGCATGGCGGTGATGCCGGTGCGTCCCCGCCGGGCCAGCTCGGGCAGCATGCGGTGCAGCACTCGGAGCAGTCCGGGTGACATGGCGAGCGCGTTGTCGACAGCCCGCTCCGTGCGCGGGAACTGGAGTACGCCGGCCAGGTCGAACAACGTGCGGGCGGGCGTCGTGACCGGGATGCCTTCGACCACCGTGCAGTGGTGATCAGGCAGGAGCCGGGGGTGGTGAAGGAAAGCAAGGGTGGGACCGGTTTCGTTGTCCCCGCCGTGCAGCCGACTCACCTCGGGCTGCGAGGCCAAGGAAAACCCGGGTAGGCGCCACAGAGCGGCGGCGGTCCGATGCGAGGCGACGGCGTCGCCTCCTGCATCGAGTACCGCCGCCATGACGTGCGTCCGGGCCGTCCGGGGCGCGCCGACGAGGCGCAGCACTCGCGGCGAGAGCGAAACGAAGCGGGTCGCGTCGATCTCAGGGCGCAGGCGGTCTCGGTCGAGCCCATTGAGGCGGCACTGCGCTCGGGACACGACGCCGTGCTGTTGTTCGGCCAGTTCGCGTAGCTCCATGGCCGCTCATTCAACCCAGAGGGTGTGACACCAATGGTTCTGGTCCGTCGATCCGGCGCTCCAGCG
>DATLNE010000025.1 GCA_035536915.1 Acidimicrobiales bacterium | reverse complement strand
CGCCGCCAGGTCGCCGGGGCCCTTCTGGGCGGAGGCGGCTTGGAGCTGGAGCTCGGTCTCCTCGACGTACTCCGCCCGCTCGACGGCGCGGAAGACGCCGATCGGGGTGGGCTCGATGGGACCGCGGGAGAGGCGGGAGAGGGCGAAGGCCAGCCCGGGGTCGGTGCGGGCCTCGTCGTGGACGAGGATGCGATCCTCCCCCACCTCCGCCACCGTGGTGACCCGGACCCGCCCGTCGGGATCGGCCACGACGCACCTGTCGAGGTCGGCACCGAAGCGGATCGGCTCGCCGTGGCGGAGCGGGATCAGCATGTCGGTGCGCACCTCCTTGCCGGTGACGGCCTCGAAGGCGCCGTCGTTGAAGACGTTGCAGTTCTGGAAGATCTCCACCACCGCGGCGCCCTTGTGGTCGTGGGCGCGGCGCATGGTCTCGATCATGTGGGCCCGGTCCATGTCGTGGGTGCGGGCCACGAACGACGCCTCGGACCCGATGGCCAGTGACACCGGGTTGAAGGGATGGTCGATCGACCCGAACGGCGTCGACTTCGTGACCTTCCCGAGCTCGCTGGTCGGGGAGTACTGCCCCTTGGTCAGCCCGTAGATCTGGTTGTTGAACAACAAGATGGTGAGGTTGACGTTGCGGCGCAGGGCATGGATGAGGTGGTTGCCGCCGATCGACAGGCCGTCGCCGTCGCCCGTTACCACCCACACGTCGAGGTCGGGGCGGGCCGTCGCCAGCCCGGTGGCGATGGCGGGCGCCCGGCCGTGGATCGAGTGCATGCCGTAGGTGTTCATGTAATAGGGAAAGCGGCTTGAGCAGCCGATGCCCGACACGAACACGGTGTTCTCCCGGCGCACGCCCAGGTCGGGCATGAGCATCTGCACGGCGGTGAGGATGGAGTAGTCGCCGCAGCCAGGGCACCAGCGCACTTCCTGGTCGCTCGACCAGTCTTTCTTGGTCGTCAGCGGGACGGACACATCAGTCATGAACGAGCCAACTCCTCCAGGACGGCAGCCTCGAGCTCGGCCGACGTGAACGGCAGTCCCTGCACCTTGCTGTACGTCTTGGCGTCGACCAGGTACTCGGCCCGGATCAGCCGCGACAGCTGGCCCAGGTTCATCTCCGGCACCAGCACCTTGGGGTAGCGGCGCAACACGTCGCCCAGGTCGGCGGGGAACGGGTTGAGATGGGTGAGGTGGGCCTGGGCCACCTTGCAGCCCCGCAGGCGCAAGCGGCGGATGGCAGCGCCCACTGCCCCGTAGGTCGAGCCCCACCCCAGCACGAGCAGGTCGGCGCCGCCCTCGTGGGGGTCGTCGACCTCGGTGGGCGGGATGTCGGCGGCGATGCCCGCCACCTTGGCGGCCCGGATGCGGACCATGTGCTCGTGGTTGACCGGGTCGTAGGAGATGTTGCCGGTGGGCTCGGACTTCTCCAGCCCACCGACGCGGTGCTCGAGGCCGGGCGTGCCGGGGACCGCCCACGGCCGGGCCAGGGTCTCCGGGTCGCGGAGGTACGGCAGGAAGATGTCGCCGTCGTCGGTGTGCTGGTTGGGCTCGGTGGTGAAGTCGACGCTGATGTCGGGCAGCTCGTCGATCGACGGCAGTCGCCACGGCTCGGTGCCGTTGGCCAGGTAGCCGTCGGAGAGCACGATGACCGGCGTGCGGTACTTGAGGGCGATGCGGGCCGCTTCGATGGCGGCGTAGAAGCAG
Source organism: Acidimicrobiales bacterium (assembly GCA_035536915.1). Taxonomy (NCBI): domain Bacteria; kingdom Bacillati; phylum Actinomycetota; class Acidimicrobiia; order Acidimicrobiales; species Acidimicrobiales bacterium. Next base: position 5,958 of record DATLNE010000025.1, on the reverse strand, counting down.
CCCGACGGCGTGCTGGCCGAAACGATGGGCAGCGGCGACTCGCCGTGGCGGCCGTACATGGCCATCAGCAGGTCGGCCTGCTCGGTCTTGGTGGGCAGGCCCGTCGACGGGCCGCCGCGCTGGATATCGATGATCAGCAGCGGCAGCTCCATGCTGATGGCCAGGCCGATGGTCTCCGACTTGAGGTCGACGCCCGGGCCGCTGGTGGTGGTCACGCCGAGGTGCCCGCCGAAGGCGGCGCCGAGGGCGGCGCCCACGCCGGAGATCTCGTCTTCGGCCTGCATGGTGCGCACGCCGAAGTTCTTGTGCTTGGAGAGCTCGTGGAGGATGTCGGACGCGGGCGTGATGGGGTACGAGCCCAGGAACACCGGCAGCTTGGCCAGTTGGCCGGCGGCCACCAGGCCCCACGCCAACGCCACGTTGCCGCTGATGTTGGTGTAGGTGCCGGGGTCGAACGTGGTGGGCTTGACCTCGTAGGCAGCCCCGAACAGCTCGGCCGTCTCGCCGAAGTTGTAGCCCGCCCGGAAGGCCAGCAGGTTGGCGTCGCGCACGAGGGGCTTGTCGGCGAAGCGCTGCTCGATCCATGTGACGGTGGGCTCGACGGGCCGGGTGTACATCCACGTGACGAGGCCGAGGGCATAGAAGTTCTTCGACCGCTCGGCGTCGCGGGGCTTGGCCCCGGTGGGCTTGGTGGCCTCCAGCGTCATCGAGGTCATGGGGACCTCGTAGACGGTGTAGCCCGCCAGCGAGTCGTCGGTCAGCGGGTTGGAGGTGTAGCCCGCCTTGGCCAGGTTGCGCTCGTCGAAGGCATCGGCGTTGACGATGAGGGTGCCGCCGGCGGTCAGGTCGTGGAGGTTGGCCTTGAGGGCGGCGGGGTTCATGGCCACCAGCACGTTGGGGGCGTCGCCTGGCGTGAGGATGTCGTGGTCGGAGATGTGGACCTGGAAGGCGCTGACGCCCGCCAACGTGCCCGCGGGCGCCCGGATCTCGGCCGGGTAGTCGGGCAGGGTCGACAAGTCGTTGCCGAACAGGGCGCTCGCCGTGGTGAACCGGTCACCGGTGAGCTGCATCCCGTCGCCGGAGTCGCCTGCGAATCTGATGACAACCCGATCCAGCTCCTGGAGCGGGTGCTCGGGTGCTACTGCCTCCGTCACGTACTGCCCCCGTTTGCCGACGACGTTGTCGTCTGTCAAATCTACCGGACCTGCCGCGGCTACCGAACGACCCGGCGCAGGGGTCGCCGATCTACGCTCGCCCTCCATGTGGCGGCGGCGGCGATCGCGACGGCCCGAGGCCGACCGCAGCCTCGGGCTCGGCGACCTGGCGCCCGACGAGCTTGCTGCCGTGCGAGCGGTGGTGGAGGCGTTGGCCGGGCGTGACGAGGCGGTGCTCCGTGCCGTCGGCGCCTACGACGACGGCGACCCGTACCTGTGGACACAGGACTACGGCACATGGGGCCGCGTCGACGTGGTCGTGCCGCCGGGCGAGCCGCGCACGTGGAACGGCTGGGCCGTGCGCACCACCGAGCCGGGGTGGACGTCGGTGGTGGTCGACATGTGGACGGCACAGGAAGGACGCTCCGACCTGAGCCTGGAGCTGGACCTGCACCGCCCGGCGAACGGGCCGGTGCGTGCCGTCTTCAGGCTCCTGCACGTCCAGTAGGCGCGCCGCCGTTCAGGCGCCCCCGGTCAGGCGACGGTGATTGTGTCGTCGAGGAACACGTCTTGCACGGCGTTGAGCAGTTCGACGCCGTCCTTCAGCGGGCGCTGGAACGCCTTGCGACCGACGATGAGGCCAGCGCCGCCCGCCCGCTTGTTGATCACCGCGGTGCGCACCGCCTGGCCCAGGTCGCCCGAGCCCTTGGACTCGCCACCGCTGTTGATCAGCGGCACCCGGCCCATGTAGCAGTTCACCAACTGCCAGCGGGTCAGGTCGATGGGGTGATCGGTGGTCAGCTCCTCGTAGACGAGCTTGTCGGTCTTGCCGTAGCCCTTGAGGGCGTTGTAGCCGCCGTTGTTCTCCGGCTGCTTCTGCTTGACGATGTCGGCCTCGATGGTGGCGCCGATGTGGTTGGCCTGGCCGGTGAGGTCGGCCGAGAGGTGGTAGTCGACGTCCTGCTTGAAGTCGGGGCTGCGCAGGTAGCACCACAGCACGGTGAACAAACCGAGCCGGTGGGCTTCTTGGAAGGCCTCGCTCACCTCTTGGATCTGGCGGGTGGCCTGGTCGGAGCCGAAGTAGATGGTGGCGCCCACGCCCGCGGCGCCGAGGTCGGCCGCTTCACGGACGGAGCCGAACATGATCTGGTCGAACTTGTTGGGATACGTCATCAGCTCGTTGTGGTTGAGCTTGACGATGAACGGGATGCGATGGGCGTAGCGACGCGCCACCATGCCGAGCACACCGAAGGTGGTGGCGACCGCGTTGCAGCCACCCTCGATAGCGAGCTCGACGAGGTTCTTGGGGTCGAAGTAGGCCGGGTTCTTGGCGAAGCTGGCCGCGGCCGAATGCTCGATCCCCTGGTCGACGGGGAGGATCGAGAGGTAGCCGGTCCCGGCCAGGCGGCCGGAGTTCAGCACCTGTTGGATGTTGCGCAGCACCGCGACAGGACGATCGCTGTCGATCAGCACGCGGTCGACGAAGTCACCACCGGGGAGGACCAGGTCCTCCTTGGGGATGCCCTTCGACGTGTGGGTCAGGAGGGAGTCGGCCTCGTCACCGAGCAGCGCTTGGAGATCCATGTCGCCAAGCCTAGTTTCGGCGCGCGGCACCCCAAAAACGGTGTCGTCGTCAGGCTGCCTCCAGTGACAGCATCGCCTCCGCCATGGCCAGGGCCGCCTTCTTGGCCTGCCTGGTGGTGACCACCTTGTCGGCCAGGACCTCCGTTCGGCTCTGGGTGCCGCTGCCGGTCCGGAAGAACCGGCGGCGGACCCTCCCGATGACGAGCACCTCCTCGCCGGTGTCGAGGCGAGCGGCCGACGCAGGCGCCCCCATCCACGCCACCGGCACGCTGTCGGCCCGTTCGCCCGGGCGCGGCACTGTCAGCTCCAACGTCACCAGTCGGGTGCGCGACTCCAGCACCCGTTCCTCTGCCGGCTTCGACAGCCGGCCTCGCACCACGACCACATTCATGGCACACCTCTCCCTCGTAAGCGGACGACGCAGGGGGAAGTTGCGTGGTCCTCACCCTACCGAGGGGGTGCGACAGTTTTGCGGGCGCTCAGTCGAGCGAAGCCAGCCGCTCGGGCACGTCGGCGAAGTCGTGGTGGTGGCGCAGGATGGCCCGGAACAGCTCACGCGAGCGCGGCAGTTCGCCCGCCCGCTCGTAGAGGTCGGCCAAGGCGTACCAGAGGCGCAGGTGGTGCGGGCGGGGGCGCTTGATGTTGCTGCGGGCCCGCTCGAGCAGGGCGATGGCGCCGCCTACGTTGCCGCGATCGGCCATGGCACCGGCCATGACGATGCGGCCCTCGGCTACCAACTCGGCGCTCGGCGACGCCTCCCGCAGGTCGTCCCACACTTCCTCGACCCGCTTCCAGCGCCGCAGCGCCCGGTTGCAGTCGGCCAGGACGGGGTGCTGGTCGTAGGAGCCCGACAAGGAGCGGAAAGCCTCGAGCTCCTTGATGGCGTCGGTCCACTTCCCCATGCGGTACAGGGTGAGGCCGTGGAGCTCGCGCACGGCGGCCACGTCGGGGTAGCGCTCGGCCAGCGGCCGCAGCATGCGCCGGGCGTCGTGGTAGCGGTCGCGTTCGTAGGCCCGGGCCGCTTCGGCCAGCGCTTGTTCGACCTTGGCCGAGCGAGTGGCACCGGCAGCGCGGGCGACTTCGCCGGCGACGACGGGCGGCAGCTTGCGGGTGCGCCGGGGCGGGCTCGGTGCCCGCTCGGCCGTGGCGGACGTGCGGGCCCGGCGGGGCGCGGGCGGGGCGGGCGCGTCCTCGACCCAGACCTCGGGCTCCCACTTGGGCGGCGCCGAGCGGTGGCGTTCCTCGTCGGAACGGCTCCGGCTGACGGCGTCGCGCCATGCCTCCGACGCCGAACCCGACCGCGGTTCGCCGACGACGCGGGCACCCTTGCGAGCGACGCTCCCCCACGAACGCGTGCGGGCGTCGTCGGGCTCGGGCTCAGGGCGCACACGACCGCGGGCGACGGCCCGGCGTGCCTCGGGGGCGACACTGTCGCCGTCGCGCCGGGGGCGGCCTTCGAACCGACGGGGCGGGCCGTCGCCCGTACGACGGGGACGGTCGTCGCCGCCGGTACCGGCTGCGCCGCGGCGAACGGGACGGTCGTCACTGTGGCCACCGGCGCCTCGGCGGGGCGGTCGGTCGGCGCCGTAGGTGCGAGACGGTCCGTCGCTTCCTCGCACCGGTCGGCCCTCGTAGGCGCCGGGGGCGCGTCGCGGCCGGTCGTCGCCGGTCCCACGGCGGGGCGGGCCCTCGGACCGACGGGCGGGGCGTTCGTCATAGGTACCAGAAGCGCGACGGGGGCGTTCGTCATAGCCGCCAGTCCCACGGCGGGGCGGGCCGTCGCCGCGGGCGGCGGGGCGTTCGCCGTAGCCGCCGGTTCCGCGCCGGGGCGGGCCGTCCGAACGACGTGCCGGACGGTCGTCGTAGGCACCAGGCGTGCGGCGGGGACGGTCGTCGCCGTAGCCACCTGCGCCACGGCGGGGCGGGCCGTCGGTGCGGCGGACGGGGCGGTCGTCGCTGGAACGGCGGGGCCCACCGGTCCGGGGCGGGCCGTCGGTGCGGCGGGGGCGCTCGTCGCCTGCGCCGCGGGCCGGGCCACCGGTGCGCCGCGGACGATCGTCGCTGTATTGCCGGGGGCCCTCGACATGGTCCTCGCTGTAACGGGCCGGGGTTCGGCGGGGACGGTCGTCGCCTCGAGGCGCGCCGCCGGCCTTGCGAGGGGGGTCGCCGGCGGGGCGGCGCGGCTTGCCTGCACCCGATCCCGAGGCGCGACGACGTTCACCGGGAGGGGGGGGCATGCCCGCAGTCTACTCGGCCCCGGGCGCGCCGAAGCCCGCCACCAGGGGCGGGCTTCGACTACGAAATATTCCGGCGGCGACCTACTCTCCCAGGGGGCTTCCCCCCAAGTACCATCGGCGCTGGCGAGCTTAACTGCCGTGTTCGGAATGGGAACGGGTGTGACATCGCCGCTATGGCCACCGGAAATCTTTGAAGTTTTCAAGGGTGTCCCTTGAACCTTCCATAGCGAGCACGAGCGGTTTGATCCCAAGCCCTCGGCCGATTAGTACCGGTCGGCTGAACACATTGCTGTGCGTACACCTCCGGCCTATCAACGTGGTCGTCTGGCCACGGGCCTTACCTGGTTAACCCAGTGGGAATTCTCATCTTGGAAAGAGCTTCGCACTTAGATGCTTTCAGCGCTTATCCCTTCCGCAGGTCGCAAAGCAGCGGTGCCCTTGGCAGGACAACTGCCACACGAGAGCTGCGTCCGTCCCGGTCCTCTCGTACTAGGGACAGCCTTCCTCAGGATTCCTACGGCTGCATCGGATAGGGACCGACATTCTTGTTACCGCCGGACGAATCCGTCCGAGCGGGCCAGGTCATTTCTTGTTCTGCCTGGCTCTGCATGTCGCCATGCAGATCGGACCATATCTTCACCGGCGAACCGGTGTCCGGCATATGGCCTCTGAGGATTCTGGTGCCAACCGATGTAGGCATCCCAGTCTTTCCTGCTGATTGTCCGCACCTGGCGCATTGTCACGGGCCATTCGTCCGCCCTACGGAGAGGGTGTGACAAGGACTCGTAGCGCAGGATTCTCGGAGTTTCCAGCATATAGCCGAATTTATAGACAGCGCGTTATCCACTGTCTCACGACGTTCTAAACCCAGCTCGCGTACCGCTTTAATGGGCGAACAGCCCAACCCTTGGGACCGGCTTCAGCCCCAGGATGCGACGAGCCGACATCGAGGTGCCAAACCTTCCCGTCGATATGGACTCTTG
>DATLNE010000024.1 GCA_035536915.1 Acidimicrobiales bacterium | reverse complement strand
CAGCGTGTGGCCCGCCACCTTCGGCCTGGCGTGCTGCGCCATCGAGATGATGGCCGCCGGCACCGCCCACTACGACCTGGCCCGCTTCGGCATGGAGGTCTTCCGGGCCTCGCCCCGCCAGGCCGACCTCATGATCGTGGCGGGCCGCGTCTCGCAGAAGATGGCGCCGGTGCTGCGGCAGGTCTACGACCAGATGATGGAGCCCAAGTGGGTCATCTCCATGGGCGTGTGCGCATCGAGCGGCGGCATGTTCAACAACTACGCCATCGTGCAGGGCGTCGACCAGATCGTGCCCGTCGACGTCTACGCGCCGGGCTGCCCGCCCGGGCCTGAGACCCTGTTGCACGCCATCATCACCCTGCACGAGAAGATCAGCGCCGGTGAGCTGACGCGGCGAGAGCCGATCCGCCTGTGAGCGACGAGACGGTCGACGTCGCCGAGGTGCCAGAGCCGGAGCCCGAACTGCTGCACGGCGCACCGGTGGCCTGGTCGGGTGGCACCCAGGTCGCCTTCCCCGCCCGCGACGCCTACCGCAATGTGGTGGCGGCGCTGAAGGCCGACGGCTTCGAGTTCCTCGTCGACGTCACCGCCGTCGACTACCTGGCTTCGCCGGCGCGAGCGCTGCCCGCGGGCGTCGACGCCGAGCGCTTCGAGGTGGTGGTGAACCTGCTGTCGATGTCGGCCCGGCGCCGCGTGCGCGTGCGGGTGCAGGTTGCCGCCGACGACCCCACGCTGGCTTCGTTGTTCGAGCTCTTCCCGGGCACCGAGGCCATGGAGCGCGAGGTGTTCGACATGTTCGGCATCGTGTTCGAAGGGCACCCCGACCTGACCCGCATCCTCATGCCCGAGGACTGGGAGGGCCACCCGTTGCGCAAGGACTACCCGGTCGGCCGCGTGCCCGTGCAGTTCAAGGCGCCGTCGTCGTGAGCGATCCGTTCATCACCGTCGAGACGTCGGAGGGCGCGCAAGAGATGCGCTCCCGGGCGTCGACCGACCCCATGGAGCTTTTGCGCGAGCAGGGCGCGGTGCTGCGGCTGCCCGAAGGCGTCGCCGTCGACCCCGCCGACTTCGACATCGAGGTCACCGACGACGAGACCATGATCATCAACATGGGCCCGCAGCACCCGTCGACCCACGGCGTGCTCCGGGTCATGTTGGAGCTCGACGGCGAGACGGTGGTCCGCAGCAAGCCGGTCATCGGCTACCTGCACACCGGCATGGAGAAGACCCAGGAAGACCTGATGTACGTGCAGGGGTCCACCAACGTGACCCGCATGGACTACCTGGCCAACTTCTTCAACGAGGCCGTGTTCAGTTGGGCGGTCGAGGACCTGCTCGGCATCGACGTGCCGCCGCGGGCCACGTGGATCCGCATGCTGATGTGCGAGCTCAACCGCATGTCGTCGCACCTGCTCTACATGGCGACCAACGGCATGGACCTGGGCGCCACATCGATGATGATCTACGGCTGGCGCGAGCGCGAGCTGGTGCTGTCGTTCTTCGAGGCCGTCACCGGCTTGCGCATGAACTACAACTACATCCGCCCGGGCGGCGTGGCCGCCGACCTGCCCGACGGGTGGGAGGCCCACGTGCTGGCGTTGTGCGACGGCATCCTGCCCCGGCTCGACGAGTACGACATCTTGCTCACCAACCAGCCCGTGTTCCGCGACCGCACCGAAGGCGTCGGCGTCATCACGCCCGAGCAGGCCATCGCCCTGTCGGCCAGCGGCCCGGTGCTGCGCTCGGCCGGCGTGCCGTGGGACCTGCGTCGCGACACGCCGTACTGGTTCTACGACGACGTCGACTTCGACGTGATCGTGGGCACCTACGGCGACGCCTTCGACCGTTACGCCGTTCGCCTCAGCGAGATCCGCGAGTCGATCCGCATCGTGCGCCAGATCGTGCAGAAGATGCCGAAGGGCGACTACCGGGTGCAGGACAAGAAGGTGACGCCCCCGCCGCGGGCTCGCATCGACGAGTCGATGGAGGCGTTGATCCACCACTTCAAGCTGTTCACGGAAGGGTTCAAGGTGCCGCCGGGCGAGACGTACGTTGCTGTCGAGGCACCGCGAGGCGAGTTGGGTTGCTACCTCGTGTCCGACGGCGGTGCCAAGCCGTACCGCATGCACATGCGCGACCCGTCCTTCGCCAACCTGCAGACGCTGCCCGTCATGTTGCGGGGCGGCTTCGTGGCCGACGCCGTCGCCGTGATCTCTTCCATCGACCCGGTCATGGGCGGGGTGGACAGGTAATGGCCCGGCTCACTCCCGAGAACGTGCAGCGCGCCCGCGACACCATCGCCCTGTACCCCGAGAAGCGCTCGGCGTTGATCCCCATCCTGCACCTGGCCCAGGAGCAGGACGGGTGGCTGACCGAGGACGCCATGGCGCATGTGGCCGAGCTGCTCGACCTCACGCCTGCCGAGGTTTACGGCACTGCCAGCTTCTACGACATGCTCTTCACCGAGCCCGTCGGCAAGCACCTGGTGTCGATCTGCACCAACATCGCCTGCCTCATCAACGGCGGCTACGAACTGCTGGAGCACGCCGAGCAGTCGTTGGGCGTGCGGGCCGGTGCCACGACGCCCGACAACGAGTTCACGTTGGAAGAGGTGGAGTGCATCGCCCTGTGCGGCGAGGCGCCATGCCTGGCGGTGAACTGGCGGTTCTTCGGGAGTGTCACGCCCGAGAAGTTCGACGCGCTGACCGCCGACCTGCGGGCCGGCCTGCTGGCTGACGAGGTGCCGCCCCACGGCACGCTCAACCGGGTGCGGCGCACTGTCGGGTTGACTGCCGGCGTGCCCGCCACCGGTCGCGTTGCGGTGAGCGAGGCGCCTGCGCCCGCGCCGCCGCCCACCCCGACGGAGAAGGACCAGCGCGGCGAGAACCAACCGGCCGACGCCGCCGCCACCGAGACGGCGGTCGAGGAAGCAGCCGCGGTGCAGGACCCGCCCGACACAGACACCGCGCCGACAGCCGAGGGTTCCCGTCCCGAGAAGGGCGGTGACGCCTGATGGCCGTGACCGACGCTGCGCCGATCGTCACCCGCCGGGTCGGGCTGCCCGAATCGTGGACGCTGCGCAGCTACCTCGACAACGGCGGGTACGTCGGCCTGCGCAGGGCGCTGGAGATGGCGCCCGAGGAGATCACCCAGGAGGTGCTCACCTCCAACCTGCTCGGCCGCGGTGGCGCGGGCTTCGAAGCCGGTCGCAAGTGGTCGATGCTGCGCAAGGCCCAACCCGTCTACCTCGTCGTCAACGGCGACGAGAGCGAGCCGGCCACCTTCAAGGACCACATGCTGGTCGAGTGCGACCCGCACCAGCTCATCGAAGGCGTGGTCATCTGCGCCTACGCCATCGGCGCCGCGCAGGCGTTCATCTACATCCGCGGTGAGTTCGCCCTCGGCCTCGAACGGGTGCAGGCCGCCCTCAACGAGGCGTACGAGCACGGTGCCGTCGGCAAGGACATCTTCGGCTCGGGCTTCGACCTCGACGTCGTCGTGCACCCCGGCGCGGGCGCCTACATCTGCGGCGAGGAGACGGCGCTCATCGAGAGCCTGGAGGGCAAGCGCGGCTTCCCCCGCATCAAGCCCCCGTTCTTCCCGGCCGCCATCGGCCTCTACGGCGCGCCGACCGTCGTGAACAACGTCGAGACCCTCTCCAACCTCCCGTGGATCGTGGAGAACGGCGGCGCCGCCTTCGCCGCGCTGGGCGAAGGGCGTTCGACCGGCACCCGCATCTTCTCGTTGTCGGGCCACGTGAACCGGCCGGGCAACTACGAAGTCGAGATGTCGAAGACGACGTTCCGCGACCTGGTTGAGCACTACGGCCAAGGCGTTCGCCTCGGACGCCAGGTCAAGGCCTTCATCCCCGGTGGCGTATCGGCGCCGTGGTTCGGGCCCGACCAGCTCGACATGCCGTTGTCGCAGGAGCAGGTGGGCGCGGCGGGGTCGATGCTGGGCTCCGGTGCAGTGACGATCATGGACGACACCACCTGCATGGTGCGGGCCGCCTGGCGCATCACCCGGTTCTTCCACAACGAGTCGTGCGGCCAGTGCACCCCGTGCCGGGAAGGCAGCGGGTGGGTGGCCAAGATCATGCAGCGCATCGAGACGGGCGCGGGCCGGGAAGACGACCTCGACCTCCTCCTCGACGTGTGCGACAACATCGCCCCGGGGTTGTCGTGGCCGCCGCAGCAGACGACCATCTGCGTCCTCGGCCCTTCCATCCCGTCGTCGGTGGTGTCTGGTATCCGCATGTTCCGCGACGAGTTCCTGCTTCACATCAAGGAAGGTGCCTGCCCGTATGGCTGAGGCGACGACCGAGACGGTCACCATCACGGTCGACGGCAAAGAGGTCGAGGCGCGCCCCGGCGAGCTGGTCATCGCCGCTGCCGAGCGCGCCGGCGTCTACATCCCTCGCTTCTGTTACCACCCGCGCATGCGGCCCGTGGGCATGTGCCGCATGTGCCTCGTCGAGGTCAGCGGCCCCCGCGGCATGTCGCTCCAGCCCGCCTGCTTCATCCCGGTGGCCGACGGCCAAGAGGTCGTCACAACGTCCGACAAGGTGAAGAAGGCGCAGGACGGCGTCCTCGAGTTCCTGCTCATCAACCACCCCCTCGACTGCCCGGTGTGCGACAAGGGCGGCGAGTGCCCGCTGCAGGACCAGACGCTCCCATTCGGGCCGGGCGAGACCCGCTTCGTGGAAGAGAAGCGCCACTGGGAAAAGCCCATCGCGCTGTCGGAGCTCGTCTACATCGACCGCGAGCGCTGCATCCAGTGCGACCGGTGCACCCGCTTCTCCGACGAGATCGCGGGCGACCCGCTCATCGAGTTCGTGGGCCGGGGCGACCATACCGAGGTCAACACCTTCCCCGACCAACCGTTCGCCTCCTACTTCTCGGGCAACACCGTGCAGATCTGCCCGGTGGGCGCGCTGCTGGCGCGGCCCTACCGGTTCAAGGCCCGGCCGTGGGACCTGGAGCAGGTCGAGAGCACGTGCACGCAGTGCGCGGTGGGCTGCCGCATCGCCGTGCAGTCGTCGGGCACCGAACTGACCCGTTACATCGGCATCGACAGCGACCCCGTGAACCACGGGTGGCTGTGCGACAAGGGCCGCTTCAGCTACGAGGCCGTCAACAGCGGTGACCGACTGACGACACCGTTGGTGCGCAAGGGCGAGCAGTTGGTGGAAGCCACGTGGGGCGAGGCGTTGGGCGCCGCCGCCACGGGCCTCGACAACGCCCGCCGGGTGCACGGCTCCGAGTCGATCGCCGTGCTCGGCGGCGCCCGGCTCGCCAACGAAGACGCTTACGTCTGGGCCAAGCTGGCCAAGTCGGTGCTGGGCACCGACAACGTCGACTGCCAACTGGGCGACGGCCTGCCCGCCGAAGCGGTGCTCGGGCTGCCCCGGGCCACCATCGACGACGCGTGCTCGGCCGCCGCCGTGGTGCTGCTCGCCCCCGACATCAAGGAAGAGCTTCCGGTCCTGTACCTGCGCCTGCGGGCCGCGGCCGTCGACGGCGAGGTGCCGCTGGTCGAGCTCACGCCGCAGGGCACGGGCCTGACGAAGTACGCGGCGGCCAGCCTCGGCTACCGGCCCGGCGAGGCACCGGTGCTGGCTCGGGCGCTGACGGCCGACGCCGATGCCACGGGCGAGATCGCCGGCGTCTCCGCTGCCTCGGTCAACGAGGCCCGCACGTTGTTGCGCAACGCGGGCGGCAACGTCGTCGTCGTCCTGGGCCGGCCGTCGCTGGCCGAGTCGGGTGAGTCGATCGCCGACGCCGCCGCCGTCCTGGCGGGCGCGCTGCCCGACGTGAAGTTCCTCTCGGCGTTGCGCCGCTCCAACGTGCACGGTGCCCTCGACATGGGCCTCGCCCCCGGCGTGCTGCCGGGGCGGGTGTCGCTCGAAGCCGGTGCGGGCTGGTACCGCGATGCCTGGGGCCGCGTGCCCGAGGCGGGCGGCATGGGCGCCTACGGCATCGTTGCTGCCGCCGCCGAAGGGCGGGTGCAGGCGCTCGTGCTGCTGGGCGCCGATCCGGCCTGCGACTTCCCCGACCGCCGCCTGGCCCGCGAGGCCGTGGTCGGAGCCGGGTTCGTGGTCGCCGTCGACAACTTCCTCACGGAGTCGTCGCGCCACGCCGACGTCGTGCTGCCTGCCGCCGCCTTCGCCGAACGGCCGGGCACCACGACCAACCTCGAAGGGCGGCTGACCCGGCTGGGCCAGAAGATCGTGCCGCCGGGCGTCGCCTGGCCCGACTGGATGATCGCCGTCGAGCTGGCCCACCGCTTGGGCGACGACCTCGGCGTGGAGTCGCTCGACGACATCTGGAACGAGATGTGCCGGTTGGTGCCGTCGCACGCGGGCCTCAACCGCTCGGTCTTGGCCGAGCGCCGCTATCGCGACGGCGTGGTGGTGCCGTTGTCGGACGGCGACGAGGGCACGCCCGTCGATCACGTGCGGGCCGAGGCCGACCCGGTGGCGACCCCGGGCATCGAGCAGGTCGAGTCGCAGGGCGACCCCGAAACCGCCGTCGACCCGTCCGACGAAGCCGCCGACGAAGGCGACACCGTCGAGGCAGCCGAGCGTCCCGACATGCCGACGCTGCTGACGTTCGAAGCGGGTGAGGTGACGGCCGACCCGCCGCCGCTCGACGGCTACGCGCTGCGGCTCGTCACCGCCCGCCCGCTCTACGACGCGGGCACCATCACCCAGAAGTCGCCCTCACTGGCGCCCATCGCACAAGCTGCCACCGTGCGCGCCAACCCCTACGACCTCGACCGGCTCGGGCTCGGCAACGGCGGGCGCGTGCGCCTGCGCTCGAAGCACCGTGGCGGGTTCGTGGTCGAGGCCGTGCCCGACACCCGGGTGCCACGTGGCTCGATCGCCATGCCGTTCAACCCGGTGGGCGAAGGCGCCGCCGAGCTCATCGACGCCACCCAACCGGTCAATGACATCCGGGTGGAGACCGTCTCATGAACGGCAGCCGGGTCCTGTCACCGACGCCGGTCCCTCCCATCGGTGCTGCCGCACCGACGGGCCCCTCCCGTCGGTGCCACCCGTCCGCCGAGCGGTCAGCGGGATCGACCTCCGGTCGATGCTGTGAGGCGCTCTCATGAAGGCGCTGCTCGCCGTGGGCGACCCGCTGTTCCGCGACGGCATCGACTTCGGCGTCGTGCTCGTGGTGTTGGTGAAGACCGGCGTCACCTTCGGTGTGCTCATGGTCGCCGTGCTCTTCATGGTGTGGTTCGAGCGCAAGGTCATCTCCGACATGCAGAACCGCATCGGCCCCAACCGGGCCGGGCCGTGGGGGCTGCTGCAGACCCTGGCCGACGGCATCAAGCTGTTCTTCAAGGAAGACCTGCTCCCGGAGCGGGCCGACAAGGCCGTCTTCCGGCTGGCGCCGTACCTGTCGGCCGTGCCCGCCTTCCTCTCCTTCGCCATCGTGCCCCTCGGCGGCACCATCACCGTGGCGGGCCATGAGACCTACTTGCAGTTGGCCGACCCGCCCGTCGGCATCCTCTTCCTGCTCGCCATGTCGGGCATCGCCGTCTACGGCGTGATGCTGGCCGGGTGGGCGTCGGGCTCGAAGTACCCGCTGCTCGGCTCGGTGCGCGCCTCGGCGCAGATGGTGTCGTACGAAGCGGCCCTCGGCCTGTCGATCGCCGCCGTCGTGCTCGTCACCGGCTCGCTGTCGACCCGCGACATCGTGCTCGCCCAGGGCTCGATCCTCGACTGGAACATCATCCAGCTCGGGGTTCTCCCGTTCATCGTCTTCCTGGTGGCCGCCACCGCCGAGCTCAACCGTCCGCCGTTCGACCTGGTGGAGGCCGAGCAGGAACTGGTGGGCGGCTTTCACACCGAGTACAGCTCGATCCGATTCGCCCTCTTCTACCTGGCCGAGTTCATGAACACCGTCACCATGTCGGCCATCGTGGTGACCTTGTTCCTCGGCGGACCGGTGGGCTGGGACGTGCCGATCGTCGGACGCATCTCGCCCGTGTGGTTCGTCCTCAAGCTGTTCGTCTTCCTCTTCATCTACGTGTGGCTGCGGGCGACCCTGCCCCGCTTCCGCTACGACCAGCTCATGGATCTGGGATGGAAGGCGCTCATTCCCATCTCGTTGTTCTGGCTGCTGGTGCTGGGCGGCATGACAATCGACCGCAACTACGGCTTCGCCGTGGTGGCAGGCGGGGCACTGCTGGTGCCGGTGCTGCTGCGGGCCATCTCCATCGGCCAGGCCACCACCGACGAGGACCATGCCCGGATGGCTCGACTGCGGGAGGTGCGCTGATGGGCTACTTCGGCGGGTTCGGCGTGACGTTGAAGACGATGCTGGAGGACCGGGTCACCGTCCAGTACCCGGAGCAGAAGCGGCCCAAGGGCGACCGCTTCCACGGCCGCCATGTCCTCAACCGGTACGAGGACGGCATGGAGAAGTGCATCGGGTGCGAGCTCTGCGCGGGCGTGTGCCCGGCGCGCTGCATCTACGTGCGCGGCGCCGACAACCCGCCCGAGGCCCCGGTCTCGCCCGGCGAGCGCTACGGCTTCGTCTACGAGATCAACTACCTGCGCTGCATCCACTGCGACCTGTGCGTGGAGGCCTGCCCCACCGAGGCGATCACCGAGAGCAAGCTCTTCGAGTTCTCCTTCACCAACCGGCGCGACGCCATTTACACCAAGGACGAATTGGTGGTCGACGACGACGGCAAGCCCAAGCAGTTGCCGTGGGAGCACTGGATGGAGGGCGACGACAAGCACACCTCGGCCTGGATGCGCGCCACCTCGCCCAGCGGCGTGGCTGACTACGAAGGCCAGGTGCAGTGGTCGGGCGAGTTGGGCTACGGCGTTCGCCCGCCTGAGGACGGCCAGAACGCGCCGCAGCCCCACGTCGAGCACGTCGCCCCCGAGTCGGAGGGCCACCACTGATGGACCTGCTCCTCGGCGCAGCGACGAAGGTCGACGTGGGCGTGTTCGTCGTTGCTGCCGTCATTGTGCTGGCGGGTGCGATTGGCGTCGTCATCTCCGGCAACGCCGTGCACGCCGCCCTCTCGTTGGTGATGACCCTGTTCGGCGTGGCCGTGCTGTTCGTGGCCCAGGAGGCGCACTTCCTGGCCGCCGTCCAGGTCATCGTCTACGCAGGCGCCATCGTCGTGCTCTTCCTCTTCGTGATCATGCTGCTCGGCGTCGACCGCGACGAGGACGTCGACGAGGAGAAGTTGCGCGGCCAGCGGCCGCTGGCGCTGGCGTTGGGCTTGGCCGTGTTCGGCCTGGTGCTGTTCCTGGCCCGCACCGACTGGGTGACCGGTGCGGCGTCGGTGGCCGGGCCTTCCCGTGCTCCCGGCGAGAACATCGAACTGTTGGCCCGGTCGATCTTCACCCGCTACTTCTTCGCCTTCGAGATGACCTCGGTGCTGCTCGTCATCGCCGTGGTCGGCGCTGTCGTGCTGGCCCGGCGCCCGCCGCGCGAGATCGTCGAAGACGAGGTGGCCGAATGACGGTCGACGCCTCCTGGTACCTCATGCTGGCCGCTGCGCTGTTCACCATCGGCGCCATCGGCCTGCTCATCCGACGCAACGTGCTCGTCATGTTCATGTGCATCGAGCTGATGCTCAACGCCGCCAACCTCACCTTCGTGACGTTCGCCCGGCAGTTGAACGACATCGGCGGGCAGTCGCTGGTGTTCTTCGTGCTCGTGGTGGCGGCGGCCGAGGTGGTGGTGGGCCTCGGGATCATCGTGTCGATCTTCCGGCGTCGCAGCGACGTGACGGCCGACGACCTCAACCTCTTGAAGGGCTGACCCCCGAACCCCGATGAACGCTGCCTACCTCATTCCTGCCCTGCCCTTGGCCGGGTTCGCCGTGCTCGTGCTGTTCGGCCGCCGCCTGGGCGAGCCGGGCGCCGGGTGGTTGGCGACCACCGCCATCGGCGGGTCGTTCCTGGCGTCGCTGGTCACGTTCGTGTCGCTGGTCGGGCGCGAGGGCGAGGCCCGCTCGGTCACCAAGGGCATCTTCACCTGGATCACGGCGGGCAGCTTCACCGTCGACGCCGCCCTGTTGGTCGACCCGCTGTCGATCACCATGTGCTTGTTCGTCACCGGGGTGGGCACCCTGATCCACCTCTACTCCATCGGCTACATGCACGGCGACGAGCGCTACCACCGGTTCTTCATCTACTTGAACTTGTTCGCCTTCTCCATGCTGATGCTGGTGCTGGGCGACAACATGCTGCTGACCTTCCTGGGCTGGGAGGGCGTGGGCGCCTGCTCCTACCTGCTCATCTCCTTCTGGTTCGAACGGGAGAGCGCTGCGGTGGCGGGCAAGAAGGCCTTCGTCACCAACCGGGTGGGCGACTTCGGCTTCATGTGCGCCATGTTCCTGGTCTTCACCGCCACCGGTTCGCTGACCTACGGCGAGGTGTTCGCGCACGGCCACATCGCCTCGGTGACCGCAGGCGCCATCGGGCTGCTGCTCCTGCTGGGCGCCGCGGGCAAGTCGGCCCAGCTTCCGCTCTACGTGTGGCTGCCCGATGCCATGGAAGGCCCGACCCCGGTTTCCGCCCTCATCCACGCGGCGACCATGGTGACGGCGGGCGTCTACCTGCTGGCCCGCATGAACCCCGTCCTGCACGCCGCGCCGGCCAGCGTCATGACGTTGATCGCCGTGATCGGCGTACTCACCGCCTTGTTCGCGGCGACGGTGGCGTGCGCCCAGGACGACATCAAGCGGGTGCTGGCCTACTCGACCATCTCGCAGCTCGGCTTCATGTTCCTGGCCGTGGGCAGTGGCGCCTACGTGGCCGCCATCTTCCACATGGTCACCCACGCCTTCTTCAAGGCGTTGCTGTTCCTGGGGTCGGGCTCGGTCATCCACGGCCTGCACGAGGAACAGGACATGAAGCGCATGGGCGGCCTGCGCAAGTTCATGCCGGTCACCGCGGCGACGTTCATCGTCGGCTGGCTGGCCATCGCCGGGGTGCCGCCGTTCGCGGGCTTCTGGTCGAAGGACGAGATCCTGTTGGCCGCGTGGGACAAGAGCCCGGTGCTGTGGGGCCTGGGCCTGGTGACCGCGTTGCTCACCGCGTACTACATGACCCGACAGGTCATCCTCGTGTTCTTCGGTGAGGAACGCTGGCGCACGCCCGCCGACGCAGTGGAGCCCGATACGGACGAGACGACGCAGCCCGGACACTCGGCTCGGGAGCCGCACGAGTCGCCGTGGACCATGACCATGCCCTTGGTGGTGCTGGCCGTCCTGTCGGTCGTCGCCGGCGCGTTGAACCTGCCCTTTGCCGACGCCGACTTCCTGGGGGAGTGGCTGGCGCCGGTGTTCGGCGACCACCACGCCGCCGTGGGTTCGAGCACGAAGCTGACGTTGGCCATCGTGGCTGCGGTGGCCTCGTTGCTCGGCATCTTCCTCGCCCGGGCGCTGTGGCTGCGGCGGTCCGAGCGGCCTGAGCTGGAGCCCGCGGTGTTGAAGCGGGCGTGGGGGATCGACGCCTTGTACGCCACCTTGTTCGGCACAGGCGGCGGGTTGGTGGCAGCAGGATCGGCGGCCTTCGACAAGCAGGTGATCGACGGTGCGGTGAACGGCACCGGCAACGCCGTGCGCGTCGGCGGTGGCCACCTGCGGCGGCTGCAGACGGGTTATGTCCGCAACTACGCGTTGGGCATCGCCGCAGGCACCGTGGGCATCCTGGCGTGGGCACTGGTGAGGGCGGGCGCCTGATGCACCACGAAGCTGCGGGTTTCCCTCTCCTCACGTTCCTCGTCCTCTTCCCCTTGGGGGTGGCGGCTGTCGTCGGGCTGCTGTCGCGCGAGCGCCCCGAGGTCATCAAGCTGGTGGGCTTCCTCGGCGCCGTCGGCACCGGCCTGCTCACCGTGGTGCTGGCCGTCGAGTTCCACGCCGGTGAAGGCGGGTTCCAGTTCGTCACCCAGCACTGGTGGATCCGCGACTTCGGCATCTCGTGGAAGCTCGGGGTCGACGGCATCTCGTTGTTCCTGGTGCTGCTGACCGGCGTGCTCTTCCCCATCGCCTTGGTGGGGCCGAAGGTCAAGGGCAACGTGAAGTCGTACGTGGCCTGGATGCTCGTACTCGAGGCCGGGTGCCTCGGCTCGTTCCTGGCCCTCGACCTCTTTCTCTTCTTCGTGTTCTTCGAGCTGACCCTCGTCCCGATGTACTTCATCATCGGCGGGTGGGGCTACGAGAACCGGGTCTACGCCTCGCTGAAGTTCTTCCTCTACACCTTGTTCGGCTCCGCCTTCATGCTCGTGGGCATGCTGGCACTGGTCTTCCTCTCGGCGGGCGACCAAGGCGTCACCTTCGACCTGGTGGAGCTGGCGGGGCGCCAGTCGCTGGCGGCGTCGACGGCGCGGTGGATCTTCCTCTCCTTCGCCATCGCCTTCGCCGTGAAGGTGCCGTTGTTCCCCGTGCACACGTGGCTGCCCGACGCCCACACCGAGGCGCCCACCGCAGGCTCGGTCATCCTGGCCGGCGTGCTGCTGAAGCTGGGCACCTACGGCTTGGTGCGCTTCGGGCTGTACTTGTTCCCGCAGGCCTCGGTCGACCTGGCGCCGCTGCTGTTGACCCTGGCCGTGATCGGCATGATCTACGGCGCCCTGGTGGCCACCGTGCAGAAGGACCTCAAGCGGCTGGTGGCCTACTCGTCGGTGGCCCACCTCGGCTTCATCGTGTTGGGCACGTTCGCCTTCACCACCAGCAGCGTGACCGGCAGCGTGCTGCAGATGGTGAACCACGGCCTGTCGACCGGCGCGCTGTTCCTCCTCGTCGGCATGATCTACGAACGGCGCCACACGCGGCAGATCGCCGAGCTGCGGGGGCTGCAGAAGTCGATGCCCATGCTGGCCGCCGTGTTCACCGTGGTGATGCTGTCGTCGATCGGGTTGCCCGGGCTCAACGGCTTCGTGGGCGAGTTCCTCATCCTCATCGGCTCGTTCGTGACCGCCCGTTGGTGGGCGGTGGTGGGCACCGTCGGGGTGATCCTCGCCGCGCTGTACCTGTTGTGGGCGTACCAGCGTGTGTTCCACGGCACCCCCGACGAGGCCAACAGCAACCTGCCCGACATGACGTGGGGTGAGCGGGCGATCATGCTGCCGCTGGTGGCGCTGATCGTGTTCCTCGGGGTGTACCCGCGGCCCGTGCTCGACCGCATCAACCCGTCGGTGGAACGGCTCATCGGCCACGTCGAGCAACACTCCGACTACCGCCAGCCGCCGGTGGCGGCCGACAACGAGGGATCGACGCATTGATCGGGCTGCTCCTCGCCCAGGCGGCGCAACAGCAGCCGCAACCGCTGGCCACGCCGGAGGTCGAGTACTCGGCCTTGCTGCCGTTGCTGGCGCCCATCGGCGGCGCGCTGGTGCTGTTGCTGGCCGGGTCGCTGCTGCGCTCCCGTCCGCCGAAGAGCACCTATGCGTTGCTGACGGTGGTGACCGGGTTGGTGTCGCTGGGCAGCGCCTGGTCGTTGTGGACCGACGTCCGCAAGGGCGGGTACCTGGCCATGGCCGATGCCGTGGTGATCGACGGCTTCGGCATCTTCTTCATCGTGACCATCGCCTCGGCGGTCGTGCTCGGTGCCCTGGTGGCCGACGCCTACCTGCGGCGTGAGGGCCTCGACGGGCCTGAGTTCTACGTGCTGCTGCTGCTCTCCGCATCAGGTGCCATGACGATGGCGGTGGCCAACGACCTCATCGTGTTGTTCGTCGGCCTGGAGATCCTCTCGATCGCCTTGTACGTGCTGGCCGGGTTCCAGCGGGGTCGTTTCACCTCGCGGGAAGCGGCCATCAAGTACTTCCTGCTCGGCTCGTTCAGCTCGGCGCTGTTCCTCTACGGCATCGCCTTGGTCTACGGCGCCACCGGCTCCACCCAGCTTCCCGAGATCGCCACCTTCCTGGCCCAGAACGTGCTGTCGAGCAGCGGCGTGCTGCTGGCGGGCATGGCCCTGCTGCTGGTGGGCCTGGGCTTCAAGGTGGCCGCGGTGCCGTTCCATGCCTGGACCCCCGACGTGTACCAGGGCGCTCCCACGCCGGTGACGGCGTTCATGGCGGCGGCGTCCAAGGCGGCGGCCTTCGCCGCCCTGTTGCGGGTGTTCTTCTCGACGTTCTCGACGCTGCGGCTCGACTGGCAGCCGCTGGTGTGGGTGCTGGCCGTCGTCACCATCCTGGTGGGGTCCGTACTCGCGGTCGTGCAGACCGATGTGAAGCGCATGCTGGCGTACTCGTCGATCAGCCATGCGGGCTACGTGCTCATCGGGCTGCAGGCGGGCAACACCGACGGCATCGCCGGGGCGCTCTTCTACCTGATGGCCTACACGTTCATGGTCATCGGCAGCTTCGCCATCGTGACGGTGGTGAGCCGCAAGGGCGACACCGGGCACTCGCTGGAGAGCTACCGGGGGCTGGCCGCTCGGCGCCCTGGCTTGGCGTTCGCCTTCACCGTGTTCCTGCTGGCGCAGGCGGGCATCCCGTTCACCACCGGGTTCCTCGGCAAGTTCTACGTGATCGCCGCCGCCGTCCAGGCCCGGTCCTACGCCCTGGCCCTGATCGGCATGCTGGCCGCCGTGGTGGCGGCCTTCTTCTACCTGCGGGTGACGGTGTTGATGTACATGTCGTCGCCCGACGAGGCGTCCGACGCCGAACGGCCCGCCCGCATCGTGGTGCCTGCCGGGGTCGGCTTGGCCCTGTTCGTCACCCTTGCGTTCACCATCGGCTTCGGGGTGCTGCCCTCGCCGGTCATCCGCTTCGCCGAACGGGCCACGTTCCTGTTCTGAAGTCCTTGTCTGCGGCCTCGGCGTGCCGAATGAGTAAGCATGGCCGAGGACCAAGCCGCGACCAACACCACCGCTGCCCCTGTTCGCTCACGCGCCCCTCGGGCGAAGTCGGCACCCGGGCTGGTAGCGGTACCCGACACGCCTGACGCACCGACGGCACCGGTGGCCGCGCCGCCGGTTGCCTCGCCCGGGCCGTCGCTGGCCGAGCAGCGGGCGGTGGCCGAGCTGCGAAAGCTTCGGGTCGACACCGAGCGGGCCGAGATAGAAGTGGCCGCCATGCGCCGCCACGAGCGAGATGCCGCCGCCGACGCCCGCTCCGCCCACGTCTACACGTTCTACGCATCGGTTGACGGCGAGTCTGTGCAGCAGTGCATGGCCGAGCTCGGCGTGTGGTCGCGGCGTGACCCGGGCGCACCGATCACGGTGATCTTCAACTCGCCGGGCGGCGCCGTGCTCGACGGGTTGGCCCTGTTCGACTACCTGCGCCAGTTGCGCCGCCTCGGGCACCACGTCACCACCATGGCGCTGGGCCGGGCCGCGTCGATGGGTGCCGTGCTCCTGCAGGCAGGCGACACCCGGGTCATCGGCGAGAACGCCTTCCTCCTCGTGCACGAGGTCTCGCACCTGTCGGTGGGCAAGGTCAGCGAGCTGGAGGACGGGGTGGAGTTCACCAAGCGGCTGCAGAAGCGGTTGCTGGCCATCCTCGCCGATCGCTCGACCCTGACGGAGCGGGAGATCCAGCGCCGCTGGGCCCGCAAGGAGTGGTGGCTCGACGCCGCCGAGGCCGTCGACTTCGGTTTAGCGGACCACCTGCTGTAACTGTCTCACCCCCTCGGCATACTGGGCTTTCGAACCTCCTCGGCTCGTGAGCCGGCCGCAACGGCTCTCCTCCTTGCCCTTCGCAACGAGGAGTACGACAATGGAACTCGATGAGTCGCACCGACACGAACTGTTCGACTCGCTACAAGCGGCCCTCGGCCCTGGCCCGGCGCGCACGTTGATGCAACACCTGCCACCGGTCGGCTGGTCCGACGTCGCCACCAAGGCCGACCTCACCGAGTTGGAGCGGCGAATGGATCTGCGCTTCGAGCAGGTCGACAGGCGCTTCGTGGAGATCGACAGGCGCTTCGAAGACGTCGACCGGCGCCTCGGCTACCTGCAAACCGGTCTCGCCAACGTCGACACTCGCCTCACCGACCTTGCCGTCAGCCTGCGCACAGAGATGAACAAGCAGACGATGGCGCTGATGTTCGGCCTCGGCAGCTTGATCGTGACCATCGGCGGCGTGATCGTCGCCGCCCTGCACTTCTCCTCGGGTTAGCCCAGCCAGCTCGTGGGATAGGCCGGGTCGTCCCACCGCTCCGCTGCGGCCGACAGTGTGAGCGGCCGGAAGGTGTCGATCATCACCGCCAGCTCGTCGGTGTGGGTCTTGCCGATTGACGCCTCGGCCACGCCCGGCGCGGGTCCGTGGGGGATCCCGCGCGGGTGGAACGTCAGCGCCCCCTCCTCGATGCCCCGTCGACTGAAAAAGGAGCCGCTTACGTAATAGAGGACTTCGTCCGAGTCGAGGTTGGCGTGGTTGTACGGCGCCGTCACCACATCGGGCCCGTCGTCGAGCCGCCGCGGGCAGAAGGAGCAGATCACCGCTCCATCGAGCTCGAACGTCTGGTGCACGGGAGGTGGCTGGTGCTGGCGACCCGTGATCGGCTCGAAATCAGAGATCGAGAACGCGTACGGGTACAGGTGCCCGTCCCAGCCCACCACGTCGAGTGGGTTGTGGTCGAGCGTGTACACGGCCGTGCGGTCGCCCACGCGCACCCACACGTCGGTGGGCTCGGCGGCCGCGTCGTCGGGCACGGCCACCAGCGCGGTCGGGCGCCGGAAGTCGCGCTCCCAGTACGGCGCGTGCTCGAGCAACTGCCCCTCGCTGTTCTGGTAGCGGCGAGGCAGCCGCATCGCGCCTGGGGTTTCCACCACCAGGTGCCGGTTCCCCGCGCCCGCAGGGACCCAGCGGTGCACGGTGCCCTTGGGCACCACCACGTAGTCGCCCGCTCGGTAGTCCAGCACGCCGAACACCGACTCCAGCCGTCCACCACCCCGATGCACGAAGTGGCACTCGTCGGCCGCCCCGTTGCGCACGTAGCGCCCGGGCTGGTCGCCGAAGCCGCTCAGGCCGATGCGCACATCGGCGTTCCACAGCACCCAGTCGCGCCCCGACAACTCGTCGGGCGCCTCCTCCACGTCGTTGCCGGGGCGGAGCAGGTGGTGGCGCAGCACGTCGTCGACCGCAGGCCGGGGCACGGCGGGCACCGGATCGGTCTCGGCCACCTTGACCACCCGGGTAGGGGCGAAGCGGTGGTAGAGGATCGAGTAGCGCCCGGAGAACCCCTCCAAGCCGACGACTTCCTCGGCGTAGAGGGAGCCGTCCGGCGCCCGGAAGGCGACGTGACGCTTGCGGGGAACCTCACCCAAGCGGTGGTAGCCGGGTGCCATGGATGAAAGTCTACGACGGCCTGGCCGGCCTTTTGGCAGTTCGTGAACGGTGTCACTAGGCTCGCCCGCCGATGTCGGACTTCCTCCGCAGCTACCTCACCGTGCTCGTCTTCGGCGGGGCAGCCGTGCTGATGGTGGGCGCCATGCTCGGCCTCGGCTCGCTCCTCAGGCCCAAGCGCCCCCAGCCCCAGAAGTACATCTCCTACGAGAGCGGCGTCGACCCCGTGGGCAGCGGGTGGTCGCAGAGCCAGATCCGCTACTACGTCTTCGCCCTCCTCTTCGTCATGTTCGACGTCGAGGCCGTCTTCATCTTCCCGTGGGCCGTCCAACTCGACACGCTGGCCGTGTTCGGCCTGGTCGAGATGCTCGTCTTCATCGTCATCCTGGCCCTGGGCCTGGTCTACGCCTGGCGCAAGGGAGTCCTCCGGTGGGTCTAGTCGAGCGGGGCATGGTCCCCAAGCCCCTGAGCCACCTCCTCAACGCCGCCCGCAAGTACAGCCTGTGGGTCTACCAGTGGGGCCTGGCGTGCTGCGCCATCGAGATGGGCGCCGCCTTCGGCTCCCCTCGCTACGACGTCATGCGTCTGGGCGTCATCCCTTTTCCCGCTGGTCCCCGCCAGGCTGATCTGGTGGTGATCTCGGGAACGGTCACCGACAAGATGGCCCCGCCCATCCGGCGCCTGTGGGAGCAGATGCCCGACCCCAAGTACGTCATCTCCATGGGGTCGTGCGCCAACTGCGGCGGCCCCTACTGGGACTCCTATTCGGTCACCAAGGGTGTCGACCAGATCATTCCCGTCGACGTGTACGTGCCCGGGTGCCCGCCCCGGCCGGAGGCCCTGCTGGAGGGCATCGTCCTGCTCCAGCAGCGCATCCAGAACGAGGACATGGGCGAGCGCTGGCGGGGTGAGCCGATTGTCGTCGGCTGAGCCAACCGCCACCAC
>DATLNE010000023.1 GCA_035536915.1 Acidimicrobiales bacterium | reverse complement strand
GCCGTTTTACAGCGCGATTCCTACGCAACTTCGAGGTGGTGGGGGTCAGGTGCAACAACGGTGCCCTCGTGTGCATCGTTGTGGCGTGATGACGGGGGAAGCCACCGTGGCACCGGCCTGGCCCGAGGAACTGGTCGAGCTCTACGCGGCGCAGTACGTCGGCTACGTGCAGCTGGCCTTCCTCTTGGTCGGCTCGGCGGCGCTGGCCGACGAGATCGTGCAGGACGCCTTCGTGGTCGCACGGGGCCGATGGGCCGACATCCGCACCAGCCCGGGCGGCTACGTCCGGCAAGTGGTCGTCAACGGCGCCCGCGGTCGCCTGCGGCGCATGCGCACGGAAGACGCCTACCGGCTCGATCCCCCGCCGCCCGATGCCACCGCCGACCTGATCGACCTGCGGGATGCCCTGCGCCGCCTGCCGCCGCCGCAGCGGACGGCGATCGTGCTCCGTTACTGGGCCCAGCTGCCCGACGAGGAGACGGCCACGATCCTCGACTGCCGGGTCGGCACCGTGCGGTCCCATATCTCACGCGGGATCGCCCAACTGCGGAAGGAGCTCTCGTGACCCTCTCCGAAGACGACCTGCGCGAGCGCCTCGGTGCGATCGCCGAATGGGGCACGCCCGCGGTCGTGCCGCCGCTGCCCGACAGCGAGCGCGTGGTGGTGTCGCTCGACGGGCGGCGGCCGCGGGCCGGCCGCGGGTGGTGGGCGGCGGCCGCGGCCGTCCTGTGCGTGGCCTTGGCGGCCGCCCTGCTCCGTTCCCCTGCGCCGGTGCCGATCGCCGCGGGCACTTGGTCGCCGATGGCCGCGGCGCCCATCGCTGCCCGGTCGCTGGCAGCATCGGTATGGACGGGCACCGAGGTCGTCGTCGTGGGCGGCCAGGCGGGCAACGGCACCATGCTCCGTGACGCGGCGGCCTACAACCCGACGACCAACGCATGGCGCGTCTTGCCGGACTCGCCTGTCGACGTGTTGCCCGGCGCGACGGCCATGTGGACCGGTCGTGAGGTCGTCATCGTGAACGGCCGAGATACGCGTCTCACGGAGTTCCCCGACGGCGTGTACGAGACTCCCCTCGCGGGCCCGGTTGCTCTCGACCCGACCACGGGCACTTGGCGCCGCTTGCCAGAGCCGAGTGACTGGCTGCGGGCGGCCGCTGCTGTCGACGGGACATTGGTTGCGCTCGTCTACCGCGACCTGGACCTGTTCGTGACGGCGTACGACGAGCCGGGCGGGTGGCGCGACGTGGCACGGCTCGACACCGGCGATCTCGACCTCGACGACATCAGGGAGTTCGACGCCGTGTCCGCGGGCGGCCGAGTGGTGTTCGTGTCCAGCAAATGGATCGGCTACGAGACAAAGCCGCCGCTCGTCGGGTTCGTCGTCGACCCGGTCACGTGGGCCACAACCCCGATCCCCGGGCCGCCCTTCGAGGGGCCGACGCCACAGGTGCGAGCCAACGTCGCTCTCACCGATGCCGGCGCCCTCCTCATGCTGGCCACAACGCAGAACGAGGAGCACCGGTACGTCCACGTCGCCGCTCGGTACGACATCGCCTTGTCGTCGTGGACCTCGATGAAGCCGCTCGACCGTTACCCGATGTACGCCGAGTTCTTTACCGGCCTCGGCACGGCGGCGGTAGGCGAGCACGTGGTGGTGGTGGGAGGGATCAACAGCCCCGCGATCATCGACAAGCGCAAGGGGGGCAGCCTCCGCATGGCATACGAGGTGGCGGCCAACCGCTGGCACAGGCTCCCGATGCCCGACCTCGACCTCGAGCGAGTGGGCCACACCACCGTGTGGACGGGCCGCGAGCTCGTCGTCTGGGGCGGCCTGCACCATCGCAGGGGAGCCGACAACCGGGCCGACACGCCGGCCCCTGGCGGCGCCGTTTATCGCCCCGAAGTTGCGTAGGAAACGCGCCGTTTTACAGCGCGATTCCTACACAACTTCGAGGTGGTGGGGGTCAGCGCCCGGCGGCCATCCGGCTGAGGGCGGCTTCCGCCTCGGCCACGAAGCGGTGCACCAACTCCCCCGCGGGCACCAACTCGTCGATGGCGCCTGCACCCTGCCCGGCCGGGAAGAACTCGCGGGCCGGGTCGACGACCTCGTTCTCGTCGGCGCCGAGGTGGAAGGCGCCGTCGCCCATGGCCCGGCCGATCTGGGCCGGGAACGGCTGCAGTTCCTCCGCGTGTTCCTCGAAGTACTGCGTGTAGTCGTTGCGCACCACCCGGCACGTCTTGCCCGTGTACGCCCGCGACACCACGGTGCCGTCCTCGGCGATCGACAGCAGCGTGTCCTTGTAGCCGGGCACCGCCCGCGCCTCGGGGGTGGCGATGAACCGGGTGCCCACCCACACGCCGTCGGCCCCGAGCGCCAGCGCGGCGGCCAGGCCCCGCCCGTCGAAGATCCCGCCTGCGGCCACCACCGGCACCCGGGCACCCACGGCATCGACGATCTGGGGCACGAGCGGCAGGGTCGCCACCTGGCCGGTGTGCCCGCCCGCCTCGGTGCCCTGGGCGACCACGATGTCGCACCCGGCCTCGACGGCGGCGACGGCGTGGCGGACCTTGCCGCACATGTTCACCACGATCACCCCGTGCTGGTGGCACAGGTCGACCACGTCGCGGGGCACGCCGAGGCCGGCAACGAACACAGAGGCCCCGTTCTCGATCACCAGCTGCACCTGGGCCACCATGTCGCCCGGCGCCGCCGTCAGCAGGTCGACGCCGAACGGCTTGTCGGTCGCCGCCCGCACCGCCCGCATCTCCTCGACCATCTTGTCGGGGCCCATGGTGGAGGCGCCGAGGCACCCGAAGCCCCCCGCCTCTGACACTGCCGCTACCAGGCGGGAGTACGAAACGCCCCCCATGCCTGCCAGCATCACCGGGTGCTCGATCTGGAGCACATCCGTCAGCCTGGTCTGCATGGGCGTCACCCTATAGCGGCGCCCCATGCGCGATCCTGGCCGGCGTGCGGCGCGCCTTGACCATTGGACTCATCGCGCTCGCCTCGTTGTTCGGCGTCGGCGTGGCCGTCGTCATCGCCTACACCGTCGACACCAGCCGCAATGACGGCAAGGTGGCCCGCAACGTCGAGCTGGCCGGACGCGATATCGGCGGCATGACCCGCCAACAAGTCGTCGACCGGGTGGCCGCGTTGGCCGACACGTATGCCAACAGCGAGGTGCGCGTCGATGCCCCCGAGGGCGGCTTCACCGCCCCTGCCACCGACCTCGGCGTGACGGTCACCGACGCCGCCACCGTGGAGGCCGCCTTCAAGGCAGGCCGCACCGGCGCCATCCTCCCTCGCATCGCCGACTGGGTGGGCTCGTTCTTCGGCCCCCGCCAGGCCGACGTCAAGGTCGCCGTGGCACCCGGGTCCGTCTACAAGACGGTGGCCGAGCGCGACCCCGGCCCCAAGACGCCCGCCGCCGAGCCGAGCATCAAGGTCGAGAGCGGCAAGCTGGTGGCTGTCGAGGGCAAGAGCGGACGAGGCATCGATCCGGCCGACGTCGTCGACAAGCTGCCCAAGGCCGCCCGTCGCGGCGCGCCCATCCGGGTGCGCGTCGACCGAGGCGAGGTCGAGCCCCGCTTCGACAAGGACGACGTGGAGAAACTGGTCGAAGAAGCCGCCGAGCTGGTCCGCACGGCGCTGCCGGTGAAGGCGGGCACGGCCGAAGTCAGTGTGCCCGCTGCCACCTTGCGCACCTGGCTGCGGGCCAACCCCGCCCCCGACGGGCTCGTGCTCGCCGTCGACGCCAACGCCGCCGCCGACGACCTCAAGAAGCTGCTGCCCAACGTGGGCACACCGCCCACCGAGTCGTCGTTCACCGTCACCGACGGCGTGCCCCGCGTCATCGCCGGCAAGTCGGGCACCGGTTGCTGCGCGCCCACGGCCGGCGCCCTGCTGCTCGACGCCATGCGCACCCGGCCCAAGAACGCCATCAGCCTGCCTCTCACAAGGGTCGAGCCCAAGCTGACGGTCGAGAAGGCCAACGCCCTCGGCATCCGGGAAAAGGTCGGCGAGTTCACCACCACATACCAAGCGGGCCAGCCCCGGGTCACCAACATCCACCGCATCTCCAACCTCGCCCGCGGCCACGTCATCCTGCCCGGCGAGACCTATTCGGTGAACGAACGCATCGGGCGCCGCACCCGCGAGAAGGGCTTCGTGGTGGCGGGCGTCATCCAAGACGGCATGCTGGCCGAAGACGTCGGCGGCGGCGTCTCCCAGTTCGCCACCACGTTCTTCAACGCCGCCTTCTTCGCG
The DNA here is from genome assembly GCA_035536915.1 of Acidimicrobiales bacterium. Taxonomy (NCBI): domain Bacteria; kingdom Bacillati; phylum Actinomycetota; class Acidimicrobiia; order Acidimicrobiales; species Acidimicrobiales bacterium. The sequence continues at coordinate 92,185 of DATLNE010000023.1, read as the reverse complement.
GGCCTCGACTTCGGCGAGTACCAGAGCCACAGCCTCTACTTCTCCCGCTACCCCCGGGGCCGCGAGGCCACCTTGGGCTTCCCCCACCCCGACCTCCAGATCAAGAACACCACGCAGCACGGCGTGCTCGTCTGGCCCACCTACTCGTCCACGACAATCACCGTCACGCTGTACTCGACCAAGCACATCGAGTCGGTGCAGACGGGCCAGAGCGAGGCACCCCGAGGCCCGTGCACCCGGGTCACGACCCAGCGCACCCGCACCTACCCGGACGGCACAAAGAAGACAGATTCGGTCTTCGCCTTGTACCGGCCGGAAGAAGGCGTGAACTGCCCGTAGCATTACGGGTGATGAACGTCCTCGTGACGGGGTCGCACGGCCTGATCGGCACCGCCCTCGTCCAGGCACTCCAACTCGGCGGGCACAACGTGCGACCCGCCATCCGAGGCGAGACGTGGGACATTCCCGCCCGTCGCTTCGATCGTTCCGCCCTCGACCGCATCGACGCCGTCGTGCACCTGGCGGGCGAGGGCGTGGGTGCCCGCCGGTGGTCAAAGGCCCAGAAGGCCCGCATCCGTGCCAGCCGGGTCGACGGCACCACGCTGTTGGCGGAGGCCATGGCTGCCGTCGCCACACCGCCGAAGGTCCTCGTCAGCGGGTCGGCCATCGGCTACTACGGCGAGCGGGGCGACGAGGTGCTGACGGAGGACTCGGCGCCGGGCGACGACTTCCTCAGCGAGCTGTGCCAAGCCTGGGAGGCATCGACTGCGCCCGCAGCCGAAGCGGGCGTGCGGGTCGTGCACCTGCGCACCGGGATCGTGCTGTCGGGCCGCGGCGGCGCCCTCAAGAAGCAGTTGCCGCTGTTCCGCATCGGCCTCGGCGGCAAGCTCGGGTCAGGCCGGCAGTGGACGAGTTGGGTGTCGCTGCACGACGAGGTGGGCGCCATCCTCCACGCCCTGCGCAGCGACGACTTGTCGGGTCCGATCAACGCCACGGCGCCGCACCCCGTGACCAACGCCGAGTTCACCGCCGCCTTGGGCAAGGCCATGCGCCGGCCCGCCCGCTTGCCGGTCCCCCGCGCCGCCCTGTCGGTGGTGCTGGGCGGGGAGATGGCGGCCTCGCTCACCGCCTCCCAGCGGGTGCTGCCGACGCGGCTCGAAGCCCACGGCTACCGCTTCAAGCACCCCGAGCTGCCCGCCGCCCTCGAGGTGGCGTTGCGCGACAGCTAACCCGCCGTCGGCCCTTCCACGGTGAACTGGCCGGTGGCGAAGTCGTAGACCGACGTCATCGGCAGGTCGTCCTCGGTGCCGGGTGCCGGGTTGCGTTCCAGCATCTCCATCTTCACGGTCGTCTGCGGGAACACGGCGTGGATGTGCAGCGGCCGTTGGCCGGTGTTGCGGGTGCCGTGCGGCGTGCCCGCGGGGATGAACACGGTGTCGCCGGTGGCCACCGCCTCGACGTGGTCGCCCAGGCGGTACTCCCCTTCGCCGTCGATGACGTAGATCGCCTCGTCGACGTCGTGGCGGTGCAAGGGGATGGCATCGCCCGGCGCGCAGCGCTCCAGCAGCACGGCCAGGCGCGCCCGCCCCTCGGGGTCGACCACCAAGCGCCACGTGGTCTGGGGCCGATGGTCGTCGGGGTCCCCCACCATCGCCTCGTACGGCCCGTCGTGCACGATTCCCATGGCCCCGTCCTAGCATCGCCGTCGTGCTGACCGCCGACATCGCCGTGGTGGGCGCGGGCCCGGCGGGCTGCGCGGCCGCCATCACGCTGGCTCGGGCGGGCCGCAACGTCGTGCTGATCGACAAGGCGACGTTCCCCCGCGACAAGTGCTGCGGCGACGGCCTGACGACGGGCGCGCTGCGGCGCTTGCAGCAGTTGGGCCTGCAGCCCGAGGCGGTGGCGTCGTGGCACGTGATCGACGACGTGTGGGTGCGCTCTCCCTCGGGCCGCACCATTGCCTTCCCGCTCCCCCGCGACCGCGGCATGTACGGGGCCGTGGCCCGACGGGTCGACCTCGACGCCGCCCTGCTCGACGTGGCCCGCGCCGCCGGCGTCAAGGTGTACGACGGCCATGCCCTGGTGAGCACCCGGCGCACGCACCGGTCCATCACCCTGGAAGTCGACGGCCTGGGCGACGTGACGGCGCGCTACGCCATCGGCGCCGACGGCATGTGGTCGACGTTGCGCAAGGCGGTCAAGGCCGAAGACGCAGGTGGCTACCTCGGCGAGTGGCACGCCTTCCGCCAGTACTTCCGCAACGTGGCCCCCGGCGCGGGCGAAGGCCTGTGGGTGTGGTTCGAGCCCGACCTGCTGCCCGGCTATGCGTGGTCGTTCCCATTGCCCGACGGCCGGGCCAACGTCGGCTTCGGCATCCGCCGACAGCCAGGGCGCCCGACCAAGGAGCTCAAGGCGTTGTGGCCGGAGCTGCTGGCCCGGCCCCACATCCGCGCCGTGCTCGGCCCTGACGCCGAGCCGGAAGCGCCGCACAAGGCGTGGCCCATCCCGGCGCGGGTGGGCGCCACCCGCCTCACCGCCTCCCGAGGTCGTGTCCTGTTCGTGGGCGACGCCGCTCGGGCCACCGACCCCATGACCGGCGAAGGCATCGGCCAAGCCTTGGAGACCGGCGTGCTCGCCGCGCACGCCATCCTCGCTGCGGGCGGGCTGCGGCCCCGCGACGCCGCCGCGCACTACGAGCGGGCGGTGCGCCGAGGACTGGCCCGCGACAACGCGCTGGCCGACTGGCTGTCGACCAAGGGCATCGCCCACCGCAGGGGGGCCCGTGCCGCCATCCGAGTGGCGGGCCTGACCGGGTGGACCCGGCGCAACTTCGCCCGCTGGCTGTTCGAGGACTATCCACGCGCCGTGGTCGCCACGCCCCACCGGTGGCACCGCGGCATGTTCACAGGAGACGGAGCCTTCCGATGACCATCGGCGTACAGATCACCTTCGACGCGGCAGACCCCCATGCGCTGGCCCGCTTCTGGGCCGAGGCCCTCGGCTACCAGGTCGAGGACCACAGCGAGATGGTGACAGAGCTTCTGGGCGCGGGCGCCATTCCGCCCGAGGCGACAATCGAGGTCGAGGGCAAGGCGGCCTTCGCCGAGGTTGCCGCGGCCAGGGACCCCGACGGCAAGCGGCCCCGGCTGTTCTTGCAGAAGGTGCCCGAAGCCAAGGCGGCCAAGAACCGGGTGCACCTCGACCTGCACGTGGGCGCCGAACGGGTCGAGCCCGAGGCGAAACGCCTGCAGGAGCTGGGGGCGACGTTCCTGTGGACCAGCGACGACCGGGGCGCCTTCACCATCACACTGGCCGACCCCGAGGGCAACGAGCTCTGCGTCGACTGAGCGTCGACGAGCGACCTCAGCAGTCGCAGAGGCGGTGGATGGTGTCGGGCAGCAACGACATGACCCGCGCCTTCTGGATGTAGGCATCGGCCCCGCAGGCCACCGCCTGGTCGGCCGCCTCGCCTTCGCTCAACGCCGAGAACACCACGATCTTCGTCTCCGGCGAGCACCGGCGCAGTTCGGGGATCGTCTCCATGCCCCCTGTGCTCGGCATCATCAGGTCGAGCACCACGGCGTCGGGGTGTTGCTCGTCGACGACCGTGATGGCGTCGCGGCCGTTGGCCGCCTCGCCCACGACCCGGAAGTCGTTGCTCATCCCCAGCGTGATGCCAAGGATGGCGCGGACCGGTTCTTCGTCATCGACGAGTACGACGCGGAGCATTTCCCCCATAGAGCCAGAGTCCCACAGTTGCGAGCGCTATGTGAATGGCCAGTTCGGGCTATTTCGCAGCCACGTCGTGTGGCAGCCCCAGCACCCGCTCCCCGATGATGTTGCGCTGCACCTCCGAGGTGCCGCCCCCGATGGTCAGCGCAGGCGCGAACAAGTAGCCGTAAGCCCACTCCCCGGCGGGCGATCCCAACGGCCCGACGTCTGTCAGCATCCCCGCTGCGCCCGCCAAGTCCTTGGCCAGTCCCAGAATGTGCTGGCCGTGTTCGTCGGCCAAGGCCTTGCGCACCGACGCCTCCGGCCCTGGCTGGCGTCCGTGCACCTTGGCCGAGACGGTGCGCAGGCGGATGAGCCGCAGCACCTCCGACTCGATGTAGAGCGATGCCAACCGTTGCCGCAGCACCGGGTCGGCCACCGGTCCCCGCTCGCGCACGAGGTCGAGCAGGTCGCCCGCCGTCGGCCCCCGTCCCCACAGCGCGCCTTCGCCCGACAACGACACCCGTTCGTTGCCCAGGGTGACCTTGGCCAGCGACCAGCCCTCGTTCTCCTCGCCCACCAGGTTCTCGGCGGGGATGCGCACGTCGTCGAAGAACACTTCGTTGAACGAGTGCGCACCGGTCATCTCGATGATCGGCCGCACCTCGATGCCCGGCGTGTCCATGGGGCAGACGAAGTACGAGATGCCCTTGTGCTTGGGGGCGTCGGGGTTGGTGCGGGCGATGAGGATGCCGTACTTGGCGAAGTGGCCGAGCGACGTCCAGATCTTCTGGCCGTTGACGACATAGGTGTCGCCGTCGCGGACGGCCCGGGTCGACAGGCTCGCCAGGTCGGAGCCCGCGCCGGGCTCGCTGAAGAGCTGGCACCAGATGTCCTCGCCCGAGAGCATCGGCAGCAGGTAGCGGTCCTTCTGCTCCTGGGTGCCCGCGTGGATGATCGTCGGTCCGGCCCACCCGATGCCGATGGGGTTGGGCGGCCGCGACACCCGAGCCCGGCGCAACTCGTCGTCGATGACCAACTGCGAGATGGGGTCGGCGTCGAGTCCCCACGGGCGAGGCCAGTGGGGCGCCACGTAGCCGGCCTCGGCCAGTTGGCGGCCGGTCGGGCGCGGGTTGTCGACCAGCCACTGCCGAACCTCGGCCCGTCGGGGGTCGTCGTCGCCGGGGAGCTCGAAGTCCACGGCGCGAAACCTACACGTCCCGTGCACGATGCCTGGTGGGAACGTGGCCGAGTGTGGGACGTACGTTTGCCGACTTCGAGCGCCGTGCTGCGGGCTGGGCCGCACCTTCGCGGTCATCGACCGACAGCGCTGGTCGACTACCAACGGATGGGCGCGACCGCGGAATCGGCGTAGCTCCCCCCGCGAGCGGGGAGAAGCGGGCATGATGTCCGCTTCTTACCCCCACGAGGAGCTTCGATGACGCGGCGAGCACTGACCGTCCTTTTGTTGTCCGTCGGCTTGGCCGCCCTGGCCGCCTGCGGCAAGAGCGCACCGAGCAAGGCCGACTACCTGGCCAAGGCCGACCCCGTCTGCAAGCGGGGCAACGAGTTGGCGGCGGTGGCGTCCACGCCCAGCGACGTGGCCGGCCTCAAGGACTTCACAACCAAGTTGGCTGACAACCTCGACAAGACGACGAAGGAGCTCGACGAGCTCGACACGCCCGGAGGCGACGACGGGGATGCCGCCGAGGCGATGGTGAAGTCGATGAAGGACGCCGCGGCCGCTCTCCGCGCCGTGGGTCCCGATGTCGACGCCGCCAACTTCACCGCTATCGAGGACAACGGCAAGAAGGCATCCGATGCCCTCAAGAACGCCGACGCGCAGGCTCGCGCCTTCGGCTCCACCGAGTGCGGCAAGGGCGAGGCCGAAGCGGGTGCGCGCATGCAGACGGCGCTGGCACCGGCCGTGAAGAACGCCTACATCGCCAAGGTCGACCCGATCTGCGCGGCAACCGACAAGCAGGTCGAGGCACTGGCCGAACCGGAGAGCGAAGCCCAGGTCAAGGACTACCTGACCAAGCTGCTCGGCATCGCCGAGAAGAGCGTGGCCGAGATGCGAGCGGTCCCTGCACCGCGGACCGACAAGGACAAGCTCGACGCCTTTTTCGGGGCGCAGGACAAGCTCGTCAACACGGTTCGCGAGACGATCGCCGTGCTTTCCGACGAGTCAAAGCTTGAGACGAACTTGGGCGAGCTCGCCAAAGCAGGCGTCGACGGTGCCGCCAAGGCGGGCGCCTACGGGTTCAAGGAGTGCAGCAAGACCGACTGAGGTCCGGGGGGGCAGAGGCACCCACGAAGCGGGTGCCTCTGCCCCTCGACGTCGCCGAGCTTCGGGGCGCTCGGCGTGCACGAGTCATGCGCGTCAAGGAGGGCAACGCCGATAATGGGGCGCCCGTCCGCCTTCTGACTGGAGTTCCCCGCATGACCCGACGGCCGTTCGCTGTCTTGGCCGTGGTTGCATCGCTCGCGGGCTGCGCCGACAGCGGTCCCAGCAAGAAGCAGTACCTGGCCAAGGTCGACCCCATCTGCAAGGCGGCGACGAGCGAGGCCATAGCCCTCACCACGCCGACCGACATCGCCGCGCTGCGCCAGTTCCACATCAAGCTGGCCGACGGTGTCGACAAGACGCTCGCGGGCATCGACGCAGTGACATTCCCAAGCGGAGAAGACGGCAAGGCGGCCAAGGCCTGGGTGCAGGCCATGCGCGATGCCGCGGCAGCAGCACGGGCGGTGGCGCCGGCCGTCGACAAGTCCGACTACGGCGCCACCGAGACAACGGCCCGGAAGGCCGCCGAGGCCTTCAAGGGGGCCGACTCTCTGGCCCGCACCTTCGGGTCGGCGGAGTGTGGACGGGGCGAGGCAGAAGCGGCCGAGCGCATGACGATCGCCTTGGTCAAGACGGTCAAGGGTGCCTTCGTCAGAGCCGCCGATGCCTTGTGCAAGGCCGCGTGGACCACGTACGACGCCTTGGAGCCGCCGGAGACGCTGCCCCAGGTGAAGACGTACTTCGAGAAGGGCAACGCCATCGAAGAAAAGCTCATCGCCGACCTCCGCGCCATCCCGGCGCCGCTGACCGACAAGGACAAGCTCGACGAGGCGCTGGCCGCGTTCGACGCCATGCTCGCCAAGGAGAAGGAGGTGCTGGCCGCCGCAGCAGCGGGCAACGAACGGGCCACCGACGACCTCTGGGAACAGGCCGACAAGCTGTCCGTCACAGCAATGGGCAAGGCCGACGCCTACGGCTTCGTCGACTGCGGCAGCCAGGTGAGTTGACCGCCTTCTGCACCAGGTGCGGCCGCCCGCTCGCCGAAGACGGCCGATGCCCGGAGCACGACGTCGAAGACGAGCGCACGCCGCGACGCAGCCGTGTGTGGCCCATCGCCGCGGCCGTGGTGGCGGCCGTCGTGCTGCTCGGCGGGTTGGCGGTCGCTGTGGCCGACGAGCGCAACCGGTCGCAGCGCATGGAGCGGATGCTGGTGGAAGCCCGCAACCGCATCGAAGCCCAGGAGGCGGCGGCCAACGGCGTCAGCAGGCGGGTCGCGGAGTTGGAGACGCGGCTCAACTCGCAACCCGATCAGGCGGCCGTGGCCAAGCAGGTAGGGGCGTCGGTGTTCACCGTCGAGTCGGGCGACTCCATCGGCACCGCTTTCGTCATCTCCTCCGACGGCGGTCGCTCCACCCTCATCACCAACTACCACGTGATCGAAGAGGAGTGGAAGGCCAACCGCAAGGGGCTGCGCCTGCGCCAGGAGAGTAGGCAGCTCGACGCCACGGTGGAGCGGGTCAGCGTGGGCAATGATGTGGCCCTGCTTACCTTTTCCGGCGCCCTTCCCACCCTGTCGAAGGCCCCCGACCAGCCCGCTGTGGGCGATCCGGTCCTCGTCGTCGGTGCCCCGCTCGGGCTTGGAGGCTCGGTCTCCAACGGGATCGTCGCCGCGTACCGCAACGGCTACATCCAGTTCACGGCGCCCATCGCGCCGGGCAACAGCGGGGGTCCTGTGGTGAACCTGAAAGGCCAAGTGGTCGGCGTGGCCCGGTCGAAGCTGGTGGCCGCGGGGGCCGAAGGGCTGTCGTTCGCCATCCCCATCTCCCTCGTCTGTACGACGATGACAGCATGCTGAAGCGCCCGTCCCGCTCCCAGGAGCGGGCGTGCCCGTCGTGCGGCACCGCGGCCGACGCCGGGTGGCAGCACTGCGGCTCGTGCGGCACGGCGTTGCCGGTGCGGCGCCGGGCATGGGACCGCATCGACACCCGCAGTCCCGTCGTCCTGCTGGCCGTGGCCGTGTTCGCCCTCCTCCTGGGCGGCGTGGCGCTGGCCGGTTCCGAGCGGCGGCTGGCCAACGAACGCAGCGAGCTCGACCGGGCGCAGGCGTCGTTGCGGGAGAGCCGCGAGCTGGTGACGGCGCTGCGGGTGGAGCTGACAACCCGGGTGGTCGAACGTGACGCCGCCCGCACCGAGCTCGACAAGACGAAGGGTTCGCTGAGCGATGCCCAGCGCAGCGTGGAGAGCCAGCAGAAGCAGCTCGACACGATCAAGGCATGCCTCACGGCCATTGCCGACATCGGCATCGCCCTCGACGAAGGCGACGAGCGGGCGGCCAACGAGGCGGTCGACCGGGCCGAACGCCACTGCTCGGAAGCGCAGGCGTTCCTGTAGCTGGCGCACTTGACCGACCGGTCGGTAGTTTCGGCGGCATGGCTGATCTCGGGTACGACGGGAAAGTAGCGATCATCACCGGTGCCGGTGGTGGGCTCGGTCGAGAGCACGCGTTGCTGCTGGCCTCGCGAGGGGCGCAGGTCGTGGTGAACGACCTCGGCGGGTCGGTGACGGGCGACGGCGGCGACGCGGGCCCGGCCGAGCGCACGGCGCAGGAGATCAACGACCTCGGCGGCGTCGCCGTGGCCGACACCAACTCGGTGGCCACGCCGGAGGGCGGCGAAGGCATCGTGCAGACAGCGATCGACGCCTTCGGCCGCGTCGACATCGTCATCAACAACGCGGGCATCCTGCGCGACAAGACGTTCCACAACATGACGCCCGAGTTCCTGGAGCCGGTCGTCCAGGTCCACCTGCTGGGCGCCTTCTACGTGACCCGTCCGGCGTGGATCAAGATGCGCGAGCAGGGCTACGGCCGCATCGTCAACACCTCGTCGAACTCCGGCATCCTCGGCAACTTCGGCCAAGCCAACTACGGCGCCGCCAAGATGGGCCTCGTCGGCTTCACCCGGGTGCTGGCCGCCGAGGGGGCCAAGTACAACATCAAGGTCAACGCCTTGGCGCCCGTCGCCCGCACCCGCATGACCGAAGAGCTGCTCGGCCCACTGGCGGAGAAGCTCGATCCCAAGCTGGTGTCGCCCATCGTGGCCTGGCTGGTGCACGAGGACTGCCCGGTGTCGGGCGAGATCTACTCCGCCGCCGGCGGCCGCATCGCCCGCTTCTTCATCGGGCTGACCGAGGGTTACTACAACGCCGAGTTGTCGCTCGAGGACGTGCGCGACAACTTCGACCAGATCCGCTCGGAGGAGGGCTACATCGTGCCCAACGGCCCCGCCGACGAGTTCGGGATGCTGCTGAAGCACTTCTCTTGAGCCGATGACGCCTGACGAGCTGCTCACCACGACGCGGGCAGTTCGCAAGCGTCTCGACTTCGAACGTGCGGTGCCCCGTGAGGTGCTCTTGGAGTGCGTCGAGGTTGCGCTCCAGGCACCCACGGGCTCCAACCGCCAGGGCTGGCACTTCGTCTTCGTGTCCGACCCCGACAAGAAGGCGGCGTTGGCGGAGTTGTACCGGCAGGGGTTCGACCCCTACGCCTCGATGCCGCGGCCGGACTACGCCGAGGGCGACCCCCGCGGCGCTCGCCAAGACCCGGTGTCGTCGTCGGCTCGTTACCTGCGTGACCGGTTCCACGAGGTGCCGTGGATGTTGGTCCCCGTCCACCACGGCCGGGTCGACGGCCAGCCCGCAGCCATGCAAGCCGGGTTCTGGGGATCGCTGCTGCCCGCGGTGTGGTCGTTCATGCTGGCGGGCCGCGCTCGGGGCCTCGGGACGGCCTGGACGACGTTGCACCTGCCGTTCGAGCGGGAGGCGGCCGAGTTGCTGGGCATCCCCTACGAGTCGTTCACCCAGGGCGGCTTGATGCCGGTGGCGTACTACACGGGCGAGTCGTTTTCGCCGGCGGCTCGGCTGCCTGCCGAATCCGTGGTCCACTGGGAGTCGTGGTAACCCCTTCGGTGGAGCTGGAGGTCGACGGGCGCACAGTCCGGGTGACCAACCCCGACAAGGTCTTTTTCTCGCTGCGGGGCGAGACGAAGCTCGACTTGGTGCAGTACTACCTGGCCGTGGGCGAGGGGGCGTTGCGGGGCGTGTACGAGCGGCCCACCATGCTCAAGCGGTACCCCGACGGGGCCGAGGGCGAGTTCTTCTACCAGAAGCGGGTGCCGGAGAAGGGGCGGCCGGAGTGGCTGGAGACGGTGCGGGTGTCGTTCCCGTCGGGCCGCCACGCCGATGAGCTGTGCCCGGTCGACGTGGCCCATGTGGTGTGGGCGGTCAACCTCGGCTGCCTGGACTTGAACCCGTGGCCGGTGCGGCGGGGCGACGTCGACCGGCCCGACGAGTTGCGCATCGACCTCGACCCGCAGCCCGGGGTGGCGTGGGACTCGGTGCGGCGGGTGGCGCTGTGCGTGCGTGAGGTGCTGACCGAGCACGGGTTGGTGGGGTGGCCCAAGTCGAGCGGGTCGCGGGGCATCCACGTGAACGTGCGTATCGAGCCGTCGTGGGGCTTTTTGGAGGTGCGGCGCGCCGCGCTGGCCCTGGCCCGCGAGGTGGAACGGCGCATGCCGTCGGAGGCGACCTCGGCGTGGTGGAAGGAGGAACGCGGCGAGCGGGTGTTCCTCGATTACAACCAGAACGCCCGCGACCGCACGGTGGCGTCGGTGTACTCGGTTCGGGCCAACCCCGAGGGCCGGGTGTCGGCGCCGGTGACGTGGGACGAGGTGCCCGACCTGGAGCCGGCCGACTTCACCATCGCCACCATGCCCGCCCGCTACGCGGCATTGGGCGATGTGGGCGCCGGGATCGACGACGCGGCGTACAGCCTGGAGCCCCTGCTGGAGCTCGCTCGCCGCGACGAGGCCGGCGGGCTGGGCGATGCGCCCTGGCCGCCCCACTTCCCCAAAGCCGACTCCGAACCCCCCCGCGTCCAACCCTCCAAGTCCCGAACTGTGCGGGGTTCCGGCGCGTAACGCGCCGCAACGACGCGCAGTTTGCCGCGCAGGGCCGCGATGAGGGGGCCGGGGCGGTGGCGGATGTCGTCGAGGGTGACGCGACGCAGGCCCCATCCCCGGTCGCGGATGTCGTTGTCGCGGGCTCGGTCGCGGTAGAACGCTTCGCGTCCGCCGTGGGCGTCGAAGCCGTCGACCTCGACGGCGAACTTGGCGTCGGGCCAGGCGAAGTCGACGGTCGCCACCTGGCCACGGCCGAGCAAGATGCGGTGCTGCCGCTTGGGCATCGGCAGGCCCGCTTGGCGCACCAAGCGCAGGAAGGCGACTTCGGCCGCACTGCCCGCTGCTCGCTGCCCGTCGCGCTGCTGGAGCAGCGTGCGCAGCTTGCGGACGCCCTTGCGGCCGCGGCGGCTGCCCTCTTCGAGGAACCGGCGCAGCTTGGTGTGGGTGGTCAGGCCTTTGCGGATGGCGCTTTCCAGCGCCACTTCCACCGCCCGCCACGACCGGTCGCGGCACAGGTCGAGGATGGTGCGCTCGACGACCGTCACCGGCTGGCCGTTGTGCACGGTGACGTCACGCGGGTCGAGGCGGCGGGTGCGATGGACGATGACCTCTGTGGGCACCGGGCCGCATGTGATGGGCACGAGCACCTCCAGCGGCGCGCTGCGGAACCCGTCGAGCCCCCAGACGAGGGCGGCCGCTCGGTGCGACGCCACCGCCCGCGGCCCGGCCGCCATGGTGGCGCCGCGTAACTGTTGCCACCACGTCGGCGGCGCCGAGCCGGTCAGGTAGACGCCCCGCTGCAGCCGATGCCACGTGCAGTCGGCCACTCGGCGGCGGGCGTGGTGGTCGCTGTCGCCGCCGTCGAGCACATCGGCCCGGCTGAGCAACCCAGCCTGTCCGGCGGCAATGGCATGAAGTCGCATATCTGTAGTCCCCATGCCCCCCATTCAACCGACAGGGTGAGACACCAAACCCTCGACCCCCGAACTGTGCGGGTTTCGGGCGCGCAGCGCGCCGAAACCCCGCACAGTTCGATCTGGGGGGGGCGGGGGGGCCGAATTCCGAAGTGTGCGGGGTTGGGGCGCGGAGCGCGCCGAAACCCCGCACACTTCGGTTGGGGTGGGGGGTCAGGGGAAGATGGTGGAGAGGAGTTCGGGGGGTGTGGTTTCGAGCTGGCTGTAGGTACACGACGCCGGGTCGCGGTCGGGGCGCCAGCGGCGGAACGTGGTGGCGTGGCGGAAGCGGTCTCCCTGCAAGTGGTCGTACGCCACCTCCACCACCAGTTCGGGACGCAGGGGCTCGAACGACAGGTCTTTGCCGGCGTTCCACCGGCTGGGGCCGCCGGGGCCGCGGCCGGTGAACGCCGGCGACGCCTCCACCCGGTACGGCGCCAGCACGTCGACCAGTTCCCGCCGATAGTCCATCTTGAACGACGCCGTCACGCCCACGTGGTGCAGCACCCCGTCGTCGTCGTGCAGCCCCAGCAACAGCGACCCCACCACCCCGCCGCTCTTGTGCCACCGGAACCCGGCCACCACGCAGTCTGCAGTGCGTTCGTGCTTCACCTTCACCATCACCCGCTCGTCCTCTCGGTACGGCAGGTCGAGCCGCTTGGCCACCACCCCGTCGAGCCCCGCGCCCTCGAATCGGGAAAACCAATCGGTGGCCACGTCACGATCCTCGGTGGCCGGCGTCATATGTACAGGCGGTAGGACCCCGGCAAACGCACCCTCCAACACCGTTCGTCGCTCTCGAAACAGCATCGGTCGCAGATCTCGTCCCCCCAGCGCAAGCACGTCGAACGCAACGAAGCTCGCCGGGGTCTCCGCCGCCAACTTCCCCACCCGTGACTCCGCCGGGTGCAGCCGCAGCTGCAGCGCATCGAAGTCGAGCCCGTCGTTCGTGGCGATGACGATCTCGCCGTCGACCACGCACCGCTCGGGGAACTGCGCCCGCACCGCCTCGACCACGTCGGGGAAGTAGCGGGTCAGCGGCCGTTCGTTGCGCGACCCCAGCTCCACCTCGTCGCCGTCGCGGAAGACGATGCAGCGGAAGCCGTCCCACTTGGGCTCGTAGAGCATGCCCTCGGCGGCCGGGAGTTCCTTCGACGACTTGGCGAGCATGGGCTTCACGGGCGGCATCACAGGGAGGTCCACCCGCACATCCTGCCGGACCGCCGACTGCCCTCAGGCCATCTCGCAGTGCCGGGCCCGTTGGTCGAGCACGCGGTCGAGCGTCTCGACGGAACACGGTGCCCCGAGGAACGTGCCTTGGCCGAACCGGCAGCCGAGGTGGACGAGGCGGCGGCGTTGCTCGTCGGTCTCCACGCCCTCGGCCACCACGCCGACGCCGAGGTCGCGGCCCAACGAGATGATCGAACGCACGATGACCGGGGCGCTCCACGTCTCGCCCATGCCCTGGACGAACGAGCCGTCGATCTTGATCTGGCGCACAGGGAACTGGTGGAGGTACGTGAGGCTGGCCCAGCCGGTGCCGAAGTCGTCGATCGAGATGCGTGCACCGAGGTCGTCGATCGCACGCAACACCGAACCGGCCAGCACCACGTCCTGCACGAGGTCGGTCTCGGTGACCTCGAGCCACAAGCGGTCGGCCGGCATCCCCGTGGCGGCCATCACGGTGGCGATGCGCTCAGGCAGCCGGGTGTCGGTCAGCTGGCGGGCCGACAGGTTGACCGACACCTGCAGGTCGTACCCGGCGTCACGCCACGCCTCGGCCTGGTGGCATGCGGCTTGGAGCACGTACTCACCGAGCTCGATGATGGCCCCCGACCGTTCGGCGCCGGCGATGAACGCGCTTGGAAGCAACAGGCCTCGAGTGGGGTGCTGCCAGCGGACGAGGGCTTCGACCCCCACCACCACCGACTCCGCCAACTCGACGACAGGCTGGTAGTGAACGGTGAACTCACCGTCGCGCATGGCCCGCCGAAGCTCGCCGTCGTCGCTACTGGGAGGGCCAGGGGGGTCGGCGGGGTCGAATCGATAGCCCGCCCCTTTCACCGTCACCAACCGTCCGGCGGCGTCGCTACCCTGCGACATCTTCGCTCGAAGGCGGTGAACGTGCTCGGTGACGGTCGCCGCGCCCTGCCAGTCGGGCGACGATGCCCACACCTGTTGCAGCAACTCACTCCGAGTAAAAGCCACGCCCGGACGGGCGACAAGGAACGCTAAAAGATCGAACTCTTTTGGCGTCATATTGATGCGCCGGCCACCCAACGTCACGGTGCGGCCTACGGCGTCGACGGCGAGCTTGTCGACGGAGTCATCGGCAACGACGGTCGGCAATTCGACCTTCGGCATGATGCCCCCCTGTTTCCTGGCCACGAGGTGCCGACCCTGTCGGTGACAATCGGATGATCGCCCTACCCACCAGGTCCCTCGAAATACCACTCTATCCGTATACTACTCTATCCGTATCAGCTAACGCGCTAAAAAGCGGAAATTGTCATAATCCACTTCGGCTTTTACCACTAGTTGGATTGCACGAAGCCGAAGTCGACGACCGCTCCCTACCACCGCACCGGCGTCAACCGCGTCATCGACACGGCGTCGGCAGGCAGGGGCCGGGCGAAGAGGTAGCCCTGGGCTTCGTCGCAACCGAGCTCCCGCAACCGGGCCAGTTGGTCGTCGGTTTCCACGCCTTCGGCGATGGACCGAAGGCCGAGGTTGGCCGCCAGGTCGACCACGGCGGCGACGATGCGGTCGTCCTCCTGGTCGGCGCCGAGCCCCTGCACGAACGACTGGTCGATCTTGACGAAGGCCAGCGGCAGCCGCCGCAGGTGGGTGAGCGAGGCGTAACCCGTACCGAAGTCGTCGAGCCCGATCTGCACGCCGAGGTCGCGGACGGCGTGGAGCTGCTGCACGATGTCGGATCCGAGGTCCATGATGGCCGTCTCCGTGAGCTCGAGGTGCAAGAGCTCGGGGTCGAGGCCGCTGTCGCCGAGCGTCCGGCGCAGGATCGATGCCAGGTCGCCCGGCTGGAACTGACGGGACGACACGTTGACGGCGACCGTCGCCGCCCGCCCGCTGTCGCGGTTCCATGCCGCCACCTCGTGACAGGCCAAGTCGAGCACCCGGGCGCCGAGCGGCAGGACGAGCCCGGTCTCCTCCGCCACGGCGATGAAGGCGGATGGCGCCAGGATCGTGCCGTCGTCCTCGACGATGCGCACGAGCGCCTCGAAGCCGGTCACCTCCCCGCCCGCCATCTCCACGATGGGCTGGTAGTAGGCGACGATGCGCTCGCCGTCGAGCGCCGCTTCGATGGTCTGTTGGGCCGCCGAGCGCTGCGTCACCTGACGGGCGAGCCCGGCGTCGAACACCACATTGCGGGCGCCACCCAGCGACTTGGCCTTGTACATGGCCATGTCGGCTTCGTGGAGCAAGGTCTCGGCGTTTCCTCGCCCGCCCTCCGACACGGCGATCCCGACGCTGGCGGCGATCTGTTCGACAGCATCGACGCCGGCCGCGGGCCAACACAACGCGGCGACAAGGCGGTCGCCGAGGTTCATCGCTTGTCGGTGGCTGCCGACGTCAGGCGCGAGGACGACGAACTCGTCGCCGCCGATGCGGGCGACGGTGTCCATGCTCCGCACCGCGGTCACCAGTCGATCGGCCACCCGTCGCAGCACCGTGTTGCCCACGGCGTGGCCTTGGGTGTCGTTAACCAGCTTGAACCGGTCGACGTCGACGAAGTACACGGCGATGCACCGGCCCGATCGTTTCGCCTGGAGTACGGCTTGGTTGAGCCGGTCGACGAGAAGGTCGCGGTTGGGCAGGCCGGTGAGGGCGTCGTGGGTGGCCTGTTTGGTGAGTGCCGCCTGGGCGTCCTGCAGGTCGGCCATCCGTTCGGCTTGGGCTTTGCCGAGCCGGACGATCTCGCGGTCCTGGGCCTTCTGGGCGCTGAGGTCGGTGAAGGTGAGGCAGGTGAGCTGGTCGTCACCCTCGAGTGGCGACGCTCCGATTAGCACCACGGTGCGCCGGCCTTCGGCATCGACCAGTTCGGATTCGACGGCGACACCCGAGCCGTCGACCCCGCAGATGTCCTCCCATCCGAAGAGGACGTCGGGCGCGAAGAATGTCGTGATCTGGGACCCGAGGATCTCTTCCCGAGAACACGAGAGCAGTTCGGCCAGCCGTCGGTTGGCGTACAGGACCACGCCCGCGGGCGAGACCGTGGCCGCGCCGTCGCGCATGTTCTCCACGAACATCCGGTACGGACGATCGGCGGTCGACACCGTGAACACGCGGCGGTCGCCCCGGTCGTCGGCGACCACGAAGGCGTCGATCTCCCCCAGCCCGATCGCTCGCAGCGTGTCCTCGGCGGCGGCCAGCCGAGAAGCCAGCTCCGCACTGTCGTCGACGACGATCTCGTCGGCTGTTCCGGCCATCGTCGTGTTAGCGGGTCGCGCCCGCGCCAGGGAGGCCGAGCGCCCGCAGCACCATGTCGGTGCGCGACAGGTCGCCGACGAACTTGGCCGCCGGGAGAGGCCGGTTCTTCACCAGGGTGGGCGCGGCCAGGACTTGGCCGCTCAGCACGCTGGCGGGTTCCTCGTGCAAGTCCACGATGGAAAGGTGGTAGCGGCCGCCAAGGTTCTCCTCACCCAGCCGGTGGGCGTTGGCGATGGCGCGGGTCGACAGCTCCGAGGCGCCACTCACGATGAGGGTCAGCTCGTACCAGCTCTCGTCCTGCAGGGCAGCCGCCGCTTCGTAGCGGGCGAGCGTGGCGTCATGGGGCGTCGTCATGAGGTGGCCGTCACTTCGAGGCCGAGCTGGCCCAGGACCCGCGCTGTGTCGGAGAGGTCGCCGGTGAGCATGCGCGTCGGTGTCGGCGTGTTGCGTACGAGCGTGGGCACGGCGAGCACGTTGTCGGCCTGCGCCAGCCCGGGATGTTCCACCAAGTCGACGACCTCGATCTCGTAGCGCCCGGCCAAGTGCTCCTCGCAGAGGTTGCGCAGGTTCACGAAGGCGTTGAGGCACTTGGGCGACTGGCCTGCGACGTACAGGCGCAGCCGCCACATCGGGTCGTCCGACTGGATTCCGTCGGGTTCTGCGCGTGCAGTCATGGCCTGCCCGCCTCGACAACGCTGTCGAGCTCGGCCTGCTCGGGCACAACTTCGTCGGCCCGACGCATCCGGCCTTGTTCCGCCCGCTGCCCGGCTCGGTCCTGGGTGCCCGTCGAGCCGTGGCTCAGCAGGCGCTCCACGTTGTCGGCCTCGTCCTCGAACTCCCGCCACAGGGCGGCCGTCTGGGCCTCGACCGATTCCCGGCGGCGCTCCAAGCTGACCCGTCGTTGTTCGAGGTCCTCCAGCCTGGCCGTTCCGTCGGAACGCTCCTTGGCCTCTTGCGCTTGGCGGGCCGAGCCGGTCAACACGCCCTGGGGGCCGACGTAGACATCGGCCAACTCGATCCCCTGGCTGGTCAGGAGGAACTCCCGAATCTGGTTCGAGTGCGCCATCCCTCGGGACTTGAGCACGTAGAGGATGCGGTTGTGCTCGCCGTTGCCCTCGGTGTTCTTGAGGAGCAGCCACGTGTCGACGAGCGACGCCAGTTGTTGGTCGGCGCCGCCGTGGCCGGCTTCGGAGGTCAGGGCGGTGAACATCGCGGTCACCCCGTTCGCCTTCAGGAAGTCGACCTGGCGGCTCAACATGGCGGCCACGTCGGCCGCGCTGGCCATGCGCTGGAAGTCCGACACCGGGTCCATGACGACGACCGCCGGGTCGAACTCGGCCACCGACTGCTGCATGCCGAAGAGGTGCGCCTCCAGGCCCAGGATGCTCGGCCGTGAGCACCGGAACTCGAGCAAGCCGGCGTCGACGCACTTCTGCAGGTCGATGCCCACCGAGCTCATGTTGCGGATGATCTCGGCCTGGGACTCCTCGAAGGCGAAGTACATGGCTCGCTCGCCCCGGCTGCACGTGGCCTCGCACAACTGCGCCGCCAACGTGGACTTCCCGGTGCCCGCGGTGCCGCTGACCAGCACGGTGCTGCCCCGGTAGAAACCGCCGTCGCCGAGCATGGCGTCGAGTCGGGAGACGCCCGTCGACACCCGTTCGGCCGACACCGTGTGGCCCCGGCCGACCGAGGTGATGGGCAGGACGGACATGCCCGTGGCCCCGATGAGGAAGGGGTACTCGTTGGTCCCATGGAGCGAGCCGCGGTACTTGAGGATGCGCAGGCGGCGGGTGGAGGTCTGCTCGGTCACCCGGTGGTCGAGCACGATCACACAGTCGGAGACGTACTCCTCGATGCCGTGGCGGCTGAGCGTCCCGTCACCTCGCTCGCCGGTGATGACCGCCGTCACGCCGCGGTCCTTGAGCCACTCGAACAGGCGGTGCAGCTCGGCCCGGAGGATGGCTGTGTTGGTGAAGGCGCCGAACAGCGTCTCGATGGTGTCGATCACGATCCGCTTGGCGCCGACGGCGTCGATGGCCCGGCCCAGCCGCAGGAAGAGCCCGTCGAGGTCCCAGTCGCCCGTCTCCTGCACCTCGTTGCGGTCGACGTTGACGTGGTCGATGACGAGCAGCCCCTCGGCCTCGGCCTTGGGGAGGTCGAAGCCCAGCGAGGCGAAGTTGGCGACGAGGTCGACAGTCGACTCCTCGAACGCCACGAAGACGCCCGGCTCGCCGTACTCGATTCCACGCACGAGGAACTCCATGGCCAGCAGCGTCTTGCCGCAGCCGGCGGGCCCGCAGACGAGCGTCGAGCGCCCCAGCGGGAGGCCGCCGCCGGTGATGTCGTCGAGGCCGCTGATGCCCGTGCGGGCCTTCTGGAGCTCACCGGGCCTGTGCATCGGCCCGTCGAGCGTGGGATAGGTCGGTACAGGCACAGCGTTCGTCCTTCGGTCGGGAAGATGTCCGCACCGATCAGACGACTTCTCGGAGTCCGGTGCTACGGAACAAATCGACCGTGCGGGGGTGGAACCCGAGAACTGCCGCCCCGTGTTGAGAGAATGTTGATCCCTACGTCGTCTCCACGCGGCCGGCAAGCGTGCGGGCGACGGCGGCCACCGTCGGGTCGCGTTCGATCTCCTCCAGCGGCTTCGGCAACGGGATCGACCAGTTGGGCCGCTCGTCGGTGGTCCCAGGCACGTTGGGCCGGGGCTCCACGCACAAGGCGTCGTCGAGCGTGGCCGTCACGATCATCGACGGTGCCTCGGCCAACAGCGCGTGCGTGCGCTGCACCACCTCGTCGACGGGCGCCGAGTCGTCGGCCTCGATCCACGACAGCAAGCGCTTGCGAATCCCTTCCGTGGACTCCTCGTTGGGCTCCAACCCCAACGACCGCACCTCCTCCAGGTCGCTCCCCGACCACAACCCCGCCACCGTGGGCAGGTCGTGCGTCGTCACCGCGGCCAGCGCCTGGCGTGGGAACGAGGCAGGCCGGTCCTCCTCGAACCACAACAACCGGTACGACAGCACGCCCCACACCGCCAGCGTCTCGCGCATCCAAGGCTCCACCGTGCCCAAGTCCTCGCCCACCACGAAGGCCTGGGCCCGCACCGACTCCAGGGCGAGGATGCCCAGCAAGTCCTCCGCCGGATAGGTGACGTAGGCCCCCTCGCCTTCGCCCACCACCCACCACAGCCGGAACAGGCCCATGACGTGGTCGACCCGCATGCCGCCTGCGTGGCGAAACCCGGCCCGCACCGTCTGGATGAACGGCTCGTAACCCGCCTCCTGCAACCGATGCGGGTTGAACGGCGGCAGCCCCCAGTCCTGGCCCTTGGCGTTGAACTCGTCGGGCGGCGCACCCACCCGCGCATCGAGGCAGAACACGTCGGGCCACAGCGCCACGTCGGCGCCGGCAGGGTCGACGCCGATGGCGAGGTCCTGCATGACCGGCAAGGCGGCGCCGGCCTCGGCCAACTGCACGTCGAGCCGCCACTGCAACCACGAGTTGAACTCGACGTCGCCGCAGAACGCTGCATAGTTATGCAACAGCTCGCCGGCCTCGGCCACGAAGCGGTCGAACTCCGGCGAGCCCTCGAACGCCGCGAAGGCCCGCTCCAGCGCCGGCCGCTTTACCCGCCACACCGCTTCGCGGTCGATCAACAGCGACGAACTCAGCGACCGCCCCTCGTCGCCGTCGACCCGCAGGTAGATCGGGTCGCGGAAGCACCGGCTGCTGGGGAAGTACGGCGAGGCCTGCGGCTTGTCGGGCAGGGACGCGTGGAGCGGGTTCACCAACAACATGCCCGCGCCGGCCGACCGAGCCCACTCCCCCAGCCGCCGCAGGTCGCCCAGGTCGCCGATTCCCCACGACTCCGACGACCGCAGCGCATACAACTGCACCGCCCACCCCCAGATGCGCAGGTCGTCGGGCAGGTGGCAGCGGCCCGGTGTGACGATGATCCGCACCCCGTCGAGCGAGTGGTAGCCCAGCGGCACGTCGGGCGGCAGCGTCCCGTCGACGACGACCGACCCGCCGTCCTCCAACTCGAGCTCGCCCGCCCCGACCACGTCGCCAGGCCGCACCACTCGCACCGGCACCGACGCCGGCGGCGGGCCCAACAGCTCGACCACCCGCTCCACCGTCGACGGCGGCACGACCTGCCACTCGCCCCGAAAGTCTCTGTACCGCTTCTCGATCACCGGCCCGTTCTATCCCGCATACGATCGACGCAATGCCCGATGCCGTCATCATCGGTTCCGGCCCCAACGGTTTGGTGGCAGCCAACCTGCTGGCCGACGAGGGCTGGGACGTCGTCGTCCTCGAAGCAACGGCCACGCCCGGCGGCGCCGTGCAGTCGGCCGAGCTCATCGAACCGGGCTACGTCAACGACGTCTTCAGCGCCTTCTACCCGCTCGCTGCGGCCAGCCCCGTCATGCGCACGCTCAACCTGGAACGCCACGGCGTGCGCTGGCGCCACGCCCCCCTCGTGCTCGCCCACCCGGCGCTCGACGGCACCTGCCCCGTCATCTCCCGCGACCTCGACGAGACCGCCGCTTCGCTCGATGCCTACAGCCCCGGCGACGGCGCCGCCTGGCGGCGGCTGTTCGCCCTGTGGGAGCGCATCGGCCCGCCGATGACCGAAGCGCTCATGGACCCGTTTCCCCCGGTGCGGGCCGGGCTCAAGACCCTGGGCCGCCTCCGCCCCAGCGAAATCGTGCGCTTCGCTCGTTTCATGCTCCTGCCCGTGCGACGCATGGCCGAGGAGGAGTTCGACGGCGAGCCGGCCCGCCGGCTGCTGGCGGGCAACGCGCTGCACACCGACCTCTTTCCCGAGTCGACGCTGAGCGGGCTGTTCGGCTGGCTGCTCGCCTGCCTCGGCCAAGACGTGGGGTGGCCCGTCCCCGAGGGCGGGGCAGGCGCGCTCACCAACGCCTTGGTGCGCCGGCTGGAGCAGAGCGGCGGCAAGGTGCTCGTCGACCACCCCGTTGCCCAGGTGGTGGTGCGCAACGGCCGGGCCACCGCGGTGCGCACGCACGACGGCACCGAGTTCGACGCCCGTCGCGCCATCGTGGCCGACGTCAACGCACCGTTCCTCTACCTCGACCTGGTGGGTACCGAGCACCTGCCGTCGCGGGCGGCCGACGACATCCGCCGCTTCCAGTGGGACAACCCCACCGTCAAAGTCGACTGGAACCTCGACGGGCCCATCCCGTGGACGGCGGAGCCCGCCCGTCGAGCGGGGACGGTGCACGTGGCCGAATCGATCGACGCCCTCACCCGCACCTCGGTCGATCTCGCCACTGGCCAGATCCCGGCCGACCCGTTCCTCATCCTCGGGCAGCAGAGCATGACCGACCCCACCCGCCAGCCCGCAGGCAAGGAGACGGCGTGGGCCTACACCCATGTGCCCGCCCGCACCCTCGACGCCGAAGCCGTCGCCGACCGCATGGAGGAACGGGTCGAGGAGTTGGCGCCGGGCTTTCGCGGCCTCATCCGGGGCCGCCACATCCTCTCGCCCAGTGAGCTCCAGAGCCGCAACCCCAACCTGCGGGGCGGCGCCACCAACGGCGGCACGGCGCAACTCCACCAGCAGGTGGTGTTCCGGCCCACGCCCGGCCTCGGTCGGGCCGAGACGCCCATCGGCGGGCTGTACCTGGGGTCGTCGTCGGCGCATCCGGGCGGCGGCGTACACGGCGCCTGCGGGGCCAACGCGGCAAAGGCCGCACTGTGGGCCCGCCGCACGCGGCGCTAGGCGCCGGCCTTCAGTTGCTTGCTCATGCGCAGCCGGGTGCCCGTGCCGTCTTCAGCGATGGGCGACTCCACGTCGACCGACGTCATCAGCATGCGGATGAGGTGCAGGCCCCGCCCCGACGTGTCGTCGAGCTTGCCCCGCAGGTCGACGCAGAACGGGTCGAAGCCGACCCCGTCGTCCTCTACCAGCACGGTCACCATGTCGTCTTCGATCTCGGCCAGCAGCTTGATGCTGCCTTCGACGCCCTTGGGGAAGGCGTGACGGATCACGTTGGCGCACGCCTCGTCGAGGGCGAGCACCACGTCGTCGACGAGATCGGGCGAGGGCGCGGTTTCCTCGAGGTACCCGGCCACTGCCTGCCGGGTCTTCGGGAGCATCCGCGCATCCGCTGGGATGTGAAGCTGGAGGACGAGCCGCATAAGTCTCCGCCGTTCGTCGAGGGTCGTCGTTGACGTTCCCGGCTCCCGCAGGGGACAAACCGGACATCGGCATTCTGTGCGGGGCGGCGTCGTGGTCGGCCCGCTCCCTCGTGCACGACAGCCGCTGGTACCCCAAGCGCTCGATGAAGGCGGCGGAGCGCATGGCGTTCTATGCATCGCACCTGCCGCTGGTGGAGATCGACGCCACCGCCCGCTTCCCCCCGACCCCCGACCTCAGCCGCCAATGGGCCGAGCGCACGCCGCCCGGCTTCACCATCGACGTGCAGGCCTGGTCGCTGCTCACGGGCGCCGCCACCCTGCCCGACTCGCTGTGGGAGGACCTGCGCGACGAGGTGCGGCCCGACCTGCGCGACCGCCGTCGGCTCTACGCCGCCCATCTCTCGTCGGACGGGTTGCGAGAGGCGTGGGACCGCTTCCGCCACGCCCTGCTGCCCCTCTACGAGGCCGGGCGGCTGGGCGCCGTCGTGCTGCGCTACCCGCACTGGCTCAAGCCCGGCGACACCGGGCGGGGGCTGCTGGCCATGGCCCGGCGGCGGCTCCCGGAGTTCCATCTGGTGGTGGAGTTCGGCAACCTGGGCTGGCTCGACGAGTCGTGCTGCGAGGAGACGCTGAGCTTCCTCGAAGAGCTCGGCCTCGGGTTCTGCTGCGTCGACGGGGAAGGGCTGCCGCTGGTCGCCGCCACCACCGCCGATGTCGCCATGGTGCGGTTCTTGGGGCGCAACCCCGACGCGTGGGACACCGACTACCGCTACTCCCCCGACGAGCTGGCCGCCTGGGTGCCACGCCTGCGAGGGATGGCGGAGGGGGCCGACGAGGTGCACGTGGTGTTCGCCAACACCTGGCGCGACCTGGCGGTGGCCAACGCCATGGAGTTGCAGGAGCTGCTCAGTCGGCCGTGATGTCGGGGCCGCTGACCACCGAACCGTGGTGGGCGGTCATCAGCCAACGGCCGCTTCCGGGGTCGCGCACGAAGACGTTGAGGGCGGCCACGGTGGCGCCGACTTGGTCGCCCAGCAGGTTCTCGTCGATCGACACCCAGCCGACCTCGCCTTCCACCGACACCCGCTCCTCGGTCAGTACGAACTGGAGCGACTGGACGTTCTGGAAGAGGGCGAAGAACGAGCCTGCCACTGCGCCCCAACCCCGCAAGGTGGCCCACCCGGGGTGCGTGCAGGTCACCCGGTCGGAGCGCTCCCACACGGCCGACATGGCGTCGAGGTCGCGCGCTTCGAAGGCTTCGTAGAACGCCCGGTTGGCCCGGCGGAGGTCTGCAATGGCGTCGACCGTGCGAGCGTACAGTGCCCTCCGTGGCCGACATCGCCTGGTACGACTTCGGCGGGGACGGCCCCGACCTGCTGCTCGCCCACGCCACCGGCTTCCACGCCCATGTGTGGCTTCCGGTCGTGGAACGGCTGCGGTCGCAGTTCCGGTGCGTGGCCTTCGACGAGCGAGGCCACGGCGACTCGGCGTCGGCCGGCTCCTTTTCCTGGCACGACTTCGCCGACGACCTGTTGGGCGTGGTCGGCGCCGCCGGGCTGGAGCGGCCCTTCGGCGTCGGCCACTCGTGCGGGGGCGCCTTGTTGCTCTTGGCCGAGGAGGCAGTGGCGGGCACGTTCCGGGCTCTGTACTGCTTCGAGCCCGTGACGCCCGCCTTCGACGACCCCCCGTCGGCGCCCACACGCAGCCCGTTGGCCGACGGGGCCCGACGTCGTCGGGAACTGTTCCAGTCGCGGGAGGCCGCCTACCAACGCTTCGCCTCGAAGCCGCCGTTCTCGCGGTTCGCCCCCGAGGCGTTGCGGGCCTATGTCGACCACGGCTTCGACGACCTGGGCGACGGGACGGTGCGGCTGAAGTGCCGAGGCGAGGACGAGGCCCGCGCCTACGAGAACAGCGCGGGCCATCGGGCCTACGCCGATGCCGCTCGGGTGCAGTGCCCGGTGACGCTGGCCTACGGCAGCGAGACCGACGCCATGGGCGCCTGGGTGATGGAACCGTTGGCCGCGCGCCTGCCCGATGCCCGCGTCGAGGTGCTGGAAGGGCGGACCCACTTCGGCCCGCAAGAGGACCCGGCCGACCTGGCTGCGCGCATCGTGCGGGCCTTCACCGCCGCGGCCGCCTGATGCTGGCGCCGTTGGCCGTGGGGGCGGGCGCCGCCGCCCAGGCCGTCACCGGCATCGGCTTCGCCTTGGTGTGCGCGCCGTTCCTGGTGGCGGCCGAGGGAGGGCGAGAGGGCGTGCGGTTGGCCATCCTCCTCTCCGCCCTGTTGAACACGGTCATGGTGGCCCGCGAGCGACGCCACGTGCGGCCGTCGTTCGTCGTGCTGCTGCTGGTGCCCGCCGCCTTGGCCACGCCGGTGTTCGCCGTGGTGGTGCGCAGGCTGCCCGAGGACGTGCTG
Source organism: Acidimicrobiales bacterium (assembly GCA_035536915.1). Lineage (NCBI taxonomy): Bacteria > Bacillati > Actinomycetota > Acidimicrobiia > Acidimicrobiales > Acidimicrobiales bacterium. Next base: position 67,234 of record DATLNE010000023.1, on the reverse strand, counting down.
GCGGGCGTGGCGGGCGCCGTGATCCTGCTGGCCGTCGCGGCGCTGGCCGTGGGACTGCGGGTGCGACGGGCCGAGGGCCGGGGCGGGGCAATCGTGGCCGGCGTGGTGAGCGCAGGCATGAACGTGGCGTCCGGGGTGGGCGGCCCGCCGGTGGCGTTGTACGCAGTAAACGCCGGGTGGCCGCCCCGCACGGCCAGGGCCAGCCTGCAGGCCTACTTCTTGTGCCTCAACGTTGTGGCGCTGATCGGGCTCGGCTTGCCCGCGCTGCGGCCCGGCCTGTTGGTGGCCATGGCCGTCGGCTGGGCGGCCGGCACGCTGCTCGACCGCTTCGTGCCCGACTCGTGGGCCACCGCCGCCGTGCTCACCATCGCAGGCATCGGCGGGGTGGTCGCCCTCGTCTCAAGCATGTAGGGACTACTCCGGGTCGAGGTCGAGCCCCAGCCGGTGCTGCCCGGCAATGGTGAGGGTGACCTCGGGCGAGTACTGGTGGTAGAGCGCCGCCCGCAGGTCGCGGATCATGCGGTCCACCGGGCCCCGGCGGGCGTAGGCGCGGCCTCCGGCCAACTCGGCCGCTGTGGCCGCTACCTCCTGGCAGGCCGAGGTCACCACCCGCTTCATCTGCTGGATGGTCACGAAGTTGTCGACCGTCGGCTCGGGGTCGTCGCCGAGCAGTGCGAACACCCCGTCGATCGCCCACTGCGCGGTGCGCAGGTGCCCGTCGAGCAGGCCGACCTGCCGGGCCGCCGCCCCCGTCACCTTGCTCGACCCGAGCACCACGTCGGCCAGCCCCTCGGCCACGCCGAGGTAGGTGCTGTAGATCACCGGCCAGGCGTGCAGCGAGGCCACCAGCAGCGGCCGGTCGAGCTCGCCCCAGGTCCGTCGGGCCGACACCTGTCCCTCGCCGACGAACACGTCGTCGAGCACGATGTCGTGGCTCCCCGTCCCCCGCATGCCCGCGGCGTCCCAGGTCTCCTCGATGGTGACGCCCTCGGCCGTGAGCGGGAGGCCGAACCCGATCACCTCCGCTCCCGGCTCGGCGGCACCGATGGCGGCGAAGGTGACGGCCGCTGTGGCCACGGGCGAGATGCTGGCGAAGGTCTTGCGGCCGCTGACCCGCCACCCGCCGTCGACGGGGGTGGCGACCGCCGCGGGCTTGGTCCAGTCGTTGCCGCCGGTGGAGACGAGCACGATGCGCTCGTCGTTGACCCGGCGCAGCGTGGGCTCGACCACTGTGTCGCCCCGCCGCCACCGCCAGGCGGAGGCCAGGACGAGGTGCAGGTGCATCGAGCACGCCAAGGCGGTCGACCCGCAGACCCGGGCGATGATCCGCTGGGCCTCGGCGACGTCGCGCGTGAGGGCGCCGTGTCCCCCGAGCTCGCCGGGCACCGGGGAGGCCAGGTACCCCAGATCCCTCGCGGCGGCGATGCCCTCCTCCACGAACGACCCTTCGATGTCGTGGCGGTCCGCATGGGGGGCGGCCGCGGCCGCGACTTCGGTGGCGAGCTTGTCGACGATCTCCATGAGTTTGCACGGTACGCGTGACAAGTCCGATTCGGAAGTACATGATCTGGACCATGAAGACCTACGGGGAGTACTGCCCCATCGCCATGGGCTCCGAGGCCATCGGCGACCGGTGGACGCCCCTGGTGCTTCGTGAGCTCATGGCCGGGTCGGAGCGGTTCTCCGAGATCCACCGGGGCGTGCCTCGCATGTCGCGGACCCTGTTGGCCCAGCGCCTCAAGCAGCTCGAGCGCATCGGCGTGCTGGAGCGACGGCCCGGTCCCACCTACCACCTCACCCAGTCCGGCCGCGACCTGGAAAGCGTGGTGTTCGGCATCGGCGACTGGGCCATGCAGTGGCTGTTCGGCGACCCCGCCAAGGAGCACCTCGACGGCAGCCACCTCGTTTGGCGGGTCCGGCAAGCCGTGGTGACAGAGAACCTGCCGACGGGGCGCACCGTCGTCCGCTTCAACTTCCCCGATGCCGACCGGGGCAAGTGCGTGTGGCTGTTGCTCGATCACGGCGGGCAGTCGGTGTGCGAGCGCGACGAGGGCTTCGAGGTCGACGTCAACGTCGTCGCCTCCATCAAGGAGTTCATGCGCGTCTGGATGGGACGCAGCACGTGGGCCGAAGCCATCGCGCAAGGGAGCCTGACCATCGAGGGCCCCCGACCGCTCGTGCGCGCCTTCCCCTCCTGGTTCTCCCTCAGCCCCTACGCCACGCGCTAACCGGGGCCGAGGCGGACGGCCACTTCGTTGGCCAGCAGGCGGCCTCGTACGGTCAGCCGCACGTGGCCCGGTTCCGCCGCGGGCTCGACCAGGCCGACCAGGCCGTCGAGGTCGTCGGGCAGCACCTCAGCAGGCACGCCGGCTGAGGTGCGCAACGCCAACTGCAACCCCTCGACCTTGCGTTCGTCGGCCCCCAGTACCTCGTCGGCGGCCACGGGCGACTCGCCCTGCGCAACCAGGCCGATGAAGCGCTCGGGCGTGCGCACGTTCCACCAGCGCCGCCCGTCCACGTGCGAGTGGGCGGCGCAGCCGATGCCCCGGTAGTCGCCCTGCGACCAGTAGAGGAGGTTGTGGCGGCACTCGTGCCCCGGCCGCGCCCAGTTGGAGATCTCGTACGAGCGCAACCCGGCGGCCGACAGCACCGACTCCGCCACCACGTACTTGTCGGCCTGGTCGTCGTCGTCGGGATGGCGGCTCGGGTCGTCGGCCAACGCCGTGCCGGGCTCGACCGTCAGCGCGTAGGCGCTCACGTGCGGCGGTCCCAAGGCCACGACGGCATCGAGCGTGCGCCGCCAGTCGTCGAGCGACTCCCCTGCCCCGCCGTAGATGAGGTCGACGTTGAACGACTCGAAGCCCGCCTCCCGCGCCCAGCGCACGGCCCGCTCTACTGACAGCGGGTCGTGCTCCCGCCCCAGGGAGCGCAACACGGCGGGCACCATCGACTGCACGCCGAACGACAGCCGGTCCACCCCACCCGCCCGGTAGGCGGCCAACAGCTCGGGCGTCACCGTCTCGGGGTTGCACTCGACCGTCACCTCGGCACCGGCCGCCCGCGGCACGGCGTCGAGCACCCGCACCAGCAGCGCGGCAGGGAGCAACGACGGCGTGCCCCCGCCGAAGAACACCGACGTGGCCGCCCGGCCGACCGACGCCAGTTCCGCCACGCAGGCATCGACGTAGTCGCCCATCAGGTGGGAGCGGTCGGTCCAGGTGGCGAAGGCGCAGTAGTCGCAGCGCCGGGCGCAGAACGGCACGTGCACGTACACGCCGAATTCCCCGCTCACCGCCGCCATATTAGGCTTGCCTAACATGCTGCTCGTCACCGGCGGTGCCGGCTTCATCGGCTCCCACCTGGTCGCCGCCGCATTGGCGCAGGGCCACCGCGTGCGAGTCCTCGACGACCTCTCCAGCGGCCGCGCCGAGCGCCTGCCCGCCGAAGCCGAGCTCGTCGTGGGCGACATCACCGATGCGGTCGCCGTCAAGGAAGCCATGCAGGGGGTCACGTCCGTCGCCCACCTGGCGGCGCTCCGGGCCGTGCCCCGCAGCGTCTCGCAGCCCCTCGACACCGACCGGGTCAACAGCCACGGCACGCTCTGCGTGCTCGAAGCGGCCAAGCAGGCGGGCGTCCGCCGCGTGGTCGTCACCAGTTCGTCGAGCGTCTACGGCGCCGCCGCCACCCTGCCCACGCCGGAGACGGCTCGCCCCGCCCCGGCCTCCCCCTACGCGGTCTCCAAGCTGGCGGGCGAGCATTACGCCGAGGTCTACGCCGACTTGTTCGGCCTGTCCACCCTGAGCCTGCGCCTGTTCAACGTGTACGGGCCGGGCCAGTCGCCCGACGGCCCCTACGCCCAACTGGTGCCCCGCACCCTCGACGCCCTCCGCAACGGCGCCCGCCCGGTGGTCTACGGGGACGGCACCCAGTCGCGCGACCTCGTCTACGTGGGCGACGTGACGGGCGCCTTCCTGGCCGGCCTCGACAGCGACGCCACCGGCATCCTCAACGTGGGCTCGGGCCGGGCCACCACCGTGCTCGACGTGGTCAAGGCGGCAGGCGGCACCGACGTGCAGTTCCTGCCCGCACGGGCGGGCGACGTGCCGCACACGTGCGCCGACGTCACCAGGATCGGCGAGGTGCTGGGCTGGCAGCCCACTGTCGACCTGGCCGAAGGGCTGCGCCGAACGGCCTAGGACGAGCCGGCCGTCAGGCGTTGAGGCGGAGGCCGAGGTCGTCGAGCCGGCGGCGGATGCCTTCGGCCGACAGGTCGAACAAGCAGGCGATGGCCCGCACGTCGTCGGCCCGGATGGTGAGCATGCGGCCGTTGAAGTCCTGGCGCTGCACCTGGATCATGCCGAGGTACCGGCGCAGGAGGTCGCGCTCGGGCCCGCTCACGCCGTCGAGCCGGGTCAGGTCGATGGTCACCCGGCCGCCGTCGTCGTCGACAGCGCCCGCAGCGGTACGCACCTCGGAGGTCGTCGGCGTGGCAGGCGCAGGTGCGGCCGTGGCCACGCCGGCGATGTCGCGGGGCAGGAGTTGGTCGACGGGCACGCTGTAGAACGCGGCCAGGCGCTGCAACCGGGGCACAGAGATCGACCGCTCACCGCGCTCGTAGGCGCCGAGCACGGACGCCTTGAACTCTTGGTGCGACTGAGCCTCGACCGCCTGCAGCGAGAGCCGCTTCTGCTTCCTCACTGCCCGCAGCCGATCGCCCACTCGTTGCGCGTAGTTGGCCGACATCTGTTCGTCGTTCACGTGTGACCCCCTTCCGGGACTCCAGGGTACTGCTCACGGAGCGTAAAGAAAACCACCGAGTGTGAAATCAGCTTTTGAGCAGTCCGGAACGAAGTGCGCAAAGCAGGACAGCGCCCGCCACCGCAGCGGTTTCCGCTCGTAGGACGGTGGGCCCCAAGCCCACCCGCGGCACCTCGGCGGCCAGCTCTTCGGGCGCCCATCCCCCCTCGGGCCCGACCAACAAGACGGCCCGGGCCAAGGTGGGCGGCTCGCCCCCCGGCTCGGCCAAGGCGCAGCCCTCCCACGCCACCACGTCGGCGAACGGCACCATCGCCGTGACCTCGGGCAGCCACGTACGGCGCGATTGCATGCCTGCGGCCCGGGCCACCCGGCGCAGCCGTTCCAAGCTGCGCTCGGCCCGGTCGCCCCACCGCACCACCCCGCGGGCCGTCGCCACGGGCACGATGCGGTCGACGCCGAGCTCGGTCAGCTTCTGCACCACCCACTCCGGGCGATCGCCCTTCACGGGGGCGAAGGCCACCGTCACTGCAGGCGCGGGCCGCTCGTCGCGCACGACCTCGCCCGCGCACTCCACCGAACCGTCGCCCCGCCACGTGCACGGCCGCCAGCCGCCGGCCCCGTCGGACACCGACACCGTCTCCCCCGCCCGCAGCCGCAGCACCCGGCTCAGGTGGTGGCGGTCGTCGGGATCGAGGTCGGGCGCGTCCAGGTCGTCGACGAAGACGTGGGCGCTACTTGAACGCACTGCGGATCTTGGAGAACAGCCCGACGTCGACCGGTGCCACGTCCTCGCCCCGCGAGGCGGCGAACTGGCGCAACAGGTCTTCCTCGGCCTTGTTCAGCCCGGTCGGCGTGTCGACGGCGACGCGCACGAGCAGGTCGCCCCGCCCCCGTCCGTCGACGTGGGGCACGCCCCGCCCTCGCAGCCGGAACACGCGCCCCGTCTGGGTGCCCGCGGGCACTACCAGGTCCTCGGTCCCGTCGAGGGTCTCGAACGGCAGGTGCACGCCGAGCGCGGCCTGGGTGAGGGGGACGTGCAACTCGTGCACAAGGTCGTAACCCTGGCGCTGGAAGCGCTCGTCGGCCTGCACGGTGATGTGCACGTAGAGGTCGCCCGACGGGCCGCCCCGAGGCCCGGCCGCCCCTCGCCCGGTCAAGCGCAAGGTGGTGCCGTCGTCGACGCCCGCAGGCACCTCCACCGACAGCGTGCGCTCCTCGTGGCGGCGTCCCTCGCCTCGGCAGTCGCCGCACGGGCTGGCGATCTCCTCGCCCGTGCCACCGCAGCGGGTACACGGCGACGCCGTCACCATCTGGCCCAGGATCGACTGGCGCACCCGGCGTATCTCGCCGGTGCCCTGGCACTGCGAGCAGCGGGCGGGCGTGGTGCCGGGACGGGCGCCCGTGCCACTGCACGTCGAGCACGGCACCGGCAGCATCACGGTGATGTCGCGCTGGGCGCCGAACACGGCGTCGCGGAACGCCAGGTGCAGCCGCATCTCCACGTCGTGGCCCCGAGGGGGGCCGCCGCGTGCGCCGCGTGCGCTCCCGGCGCCGCCCCCGAAGGGCGAGCCGCCGCCGAAGAAGGCGTCGAACAGGTCGCCCAGCCCGCCCACGCCGCCACCGCCGAAGATGTCGTCGGCCGACGGCCCGCCCGCGCCCCGCATGCCTTCGGGGCCGAAGGTGTCGTAGCGCCGGCGGCGCTCGGGGTCACGCAACGTCTCGTAGGCGAGCGTCACCTCCTTGAACCGCTCCTCGGCCGTGGGGTCGGGGTTGGTGTCGGGGTGCAGCTCCCGGGCCAGCTTGCGGTAGGCCCGCTTGATCTCGTCGTCGGAGGCGGTGCGGGACACGCCCAAAAGCTCGTAGTAGTCGGTGGCCATCAGGGCGTCCTTCTTATCCCTCGGAGAGGCGCGCGCCCAGCCTGCGGCTGACGACAGCCACGGCGGCGAGCGCCTCGGGGTAGTTCATGCGGGTCGGCCCGAGGACGCCGATGGCCCCCGCATGCTCTCCCTCGACCTCGTAGGGCGCCACGACGACGGCGCACTCCGACAGCGGCTCCAGGCCGTGCTCGGTGCCGATGGCGACCGACAACCCCCGGCCCAGCACGTCTTCGAGCAGGGTCACCACCACGTACTGCTGCTCCAGGGTGTTCAGCACCTGGCGCACCGTCTCCACGGCGTCGAAGGCGTTGGCCATGCGCGACACGCCCCCGACGAAGACCGAGTCGGGCTCGTCGTGGTGGTCGACGCCCCGCAGCGCGTCGAGCGCGACCGACACCAGTTGGTCGACGGCCGGGTCGCCCGCTTTGGCCCGAGCAGGCAAGTCGCGCAGCGTGTGGCCCACCAGGTGGCGCGCCAGCACGGCGCCCGCAGCGACCAACCGTTCGTCGCCCACCTCTTCCTTCAACTCGATGGTGCGCTTCTCGACCACGCCGTTGGCCAGCACGGCGACCAGCAGCGTCACCCGGGGCCCCAGCCCCACCAGTTGCACGGAGCGCACGGCGGCACCCTCGTGGGCGGGGGCCACGACCACGGCGGCGTAGTCGGTCAACGTCGACAGCAGCTTGGAGGTGTCGTGCAGCATCTGTTCGATCTCGCCGTGGGCCTTGCGGAAGAAGTCACGGACAAGTTGCTGCTTGCCGGGATCGAGTGGGCCTGGCCCGGAAAGCTGGTCGACGAAGAAGCGGTAGCCCTTGTCGGTGGGGATGCGCCCGGCGCTGGTGTGGGGCTGCACCAGGTAGCCCTCGCGTTCGAGCACGGCCATCTCGTTGCGCACGGTGGCCGACGAGACGGCCATGTCGGTGGCGCGCGCCACGTGGGCGGAGCCCACGGGTTGTGCCGTCTCGATGTAGCCCTCCACGACGGCTCGGAGGATGGCGGCCTTCCGTTCGTCCAACATGGCTGGCACTCGATGATACGAGTGCTAGCGGGGGGCGTCCTGCGAGTGCGCCTCGGTGAGGGAGTCGAGCTCGTAGCGGACGCCGGGGGGCAGGCCGCGGGCCAGGTCGCCGAGCAGCTCGCTGACGTGCTCGGCTTGGTCGCCGATCATGTTGAGCAACTGGCGCCGGCGATCGCCGTCGAGGTTGTCCCACGCTTCCGCGAGCGTATGAGCGGCGCCGGAGATGATCGCCATCGAATTAAGGAGCCCGTGTGCGACGACTGCTGCCGTCGGGTCGGGCGACCACTCATCCACGCGCGCCTCTTCCTCGATCGCTCCCGCTCGCGATGCAAGCAAGAACCTTACTGGTATGTGGTGCGCCTCAGCCTTCGGGCGTTGCCGCCTTCTTGGTTGCGGCTTTCTTGGCCGGCGCCTTCTTGGCCGCCGCCTTTTTCACCGGTGTGGCGTGGTCGTGGTCGTGCGCCTCGCCCTGGTGCTCGTGCTCGAAGTTCTCGTGCGGGTAATGGGCGTGCGTCGTCTCGGCGTGGTCGTGGTCGTGCTCGTGTTCGGAGCTCAGGTGGTCGAAGCCACCGGCCAGGCGGTTGTGGTTGTGGGTCACGTGGTAATGGCGGTGGGTGTGCACCAGCGCCTCGTGGGTGTGGTCCTCCCATTCCTTCTGGTGCTCGTGACCTTCGGCCATGACGCAATCTCCTTACGGCAAACAGGTATCCGGGGAGTCCTAACCGGTCTCCGGCGTGGTCAACCGCACCAGCGTGGGGATGAGGCTGCCCACGATGTCGCCCTTCTCCAGGTAGGCGTGGGCGGCGGCGGCCTCGGGCGACTCCTGCAGCGCCGGGTCGCGCAGGCTGGTGAACAGCACGACCTTGACCTCGGGCAGTTCTGTGCGCAGGTGCTCCAGCACCTCCAGGCCGGTCATGCGGGGCATGCCGATGTCGAGCACGACGACGTCGGGGCGGTGGTGGCGCAGCACGTCGAGGGCATCGGCGCCGTCGGCGGCCTCGCCCACCACGTCGAAGCGACCGTCGAGGTCGAGTCGGAGGCGGAGGAGGTCGCGGATGTGGGCGTCGTCGTCGGCGACGACGACCGTGATCGGTCGCACGGCGGGCGCGGGCGGGCTAACGCTCGGCCGCGGCCCGGGCGACGCTGCGCCAGGCTTCCGCCGTCGACAACAGGGACAGTGACGTGGCGGCGTCGGCTCGCGACAACGCCGCTTCGACCAGTTCGCCGGCGATGCGGCCCGCCACGTCGGGTTCAGGGACGCAGCGCGGGCAGGTCGTGTACGGCCCCGGCATCATCGGAAGCTCGAGTGCGCACATCGGGCACGTCACCGCCATCCCTGCTCCCTTCACCGACCCTGTGACGAAGGATACGGCCAAGCCGGTCGGATCGCACCACATTCGACCCGACCGGCTCAATCCGGGAGTTACCCGACGAAGTCGCGCACCTGGCCGTAGACGGTGGCGTCCTGGTGCAGGTCGCTGTGCGAGATGCACGCCGTCTGCGTGTTGGTGGCCCCGATCAGCGACACGCTGGAGTCGGGGTTGATGATGGTGTCGCAGGCCGACCACCACGTGCGGTAGTTGGGCGTGCCCGGCGTCTCGTCGGTGGCGTTGAGGTTCTTTGTGAACGTGGAGTTCAACCGCATCTCCGTGCACGCCGTCGAGAAGCAGAAGTTGGCGGTGTCGGTGCCGTGGTTGGGTCCGCCCAACGAGACCCACTCGTCGATCTTGGCCGAGCCGCCCAAGTTCTTGGAGTAGTAACGCGACGACAGGCCGCCCATGGAGTGGCTGATGATGTCGACTTTGGTGGCACCGGTGGCCGCCAGGATCTCGTTCACTTTGGTGGCGATCTGCTGCGCGGTGGTGGCGTTCGACTGGCTGGTGTTGTATTGCCAGTTGTAGAGCTCGTTCGAGGCCCAGCCGTCGGCCTGGAAACGGCCGATCATCGTGGTCCAGGTGCTGGAGTTCGAGTTCCAGCCGTGGACGAAGAGGATCGGGTCGTGCACGAGTGCGGCAGCAGCCGGTGGCGTCACCGTCGACGGCAGCAGCAGCATGGACGAGAGGGCCAAGAGGCCCAGGACCTTTCGCATGGTTTCCCCCCATTTGGTCGGGTGTTGAAGCGAGGCACTCTAACCGGGCACGGCCACGTTCAACCATGGCCCGTAGAGTGCAGGCATGGACGCCGTGGTGGCCCGCAAGATGTACCGGACCTTGGAGCCGTACCACTCCTTCGTCTACTTCGCGCCGCAGAGCCGGCAACTCGACTACTTCGCCACACGAGCGGCCGGGATGGGGCCGGTGCCCGCCGAGGTGGTGGTCGCCACCTTCTTCAATTTCGCCCCCCGTTTGGTCGAGCAGTCGGTGCCCCGGGTGTGGCAGGAGCAGGCGCCCGCCGCTTGGCACGAAGCGCGCCTCGACGCCGTCGACCACACCCTGCAGGAGGTCGTCGTCGACCAGGCGGCCGCCGTCGAGGCCGCCCAGTTGGCCCGGCGAGCGGCCGAAGCGTGCGAGGCGGTCGGACGGCCGCTCTACGCAGGCCACGCCTCGCTGCCGTGGCCGAGTGACGACCAGCCCCACCTGGTGCTGTGGCACGCCGTCACCCTGCTGCGTGAGCACCGCGGCGACGGCCACATCGCCGCGTTGCTCGTGGAAGGGCTCGACGGGTGCCAGGCCCTCGTCATGCACGCGGCGGCGGGCGACGTACCCCGCTCGTTCCTCCAGGGTTCACGGGGGTGGTCCGACGTGGAGTGGGAGAAGGCCGAGGGATGGCTGCGCGAGCGGGGGTGGATCGACGAGGCCGGCGGGCTGACCGACGCGGGCCGCGCCGCGCGCGACCGCTACGAGGAGGCCACCGACCGCTTGGCGCTGCGGCCGTGGGAGACATTGGGCCCCGACGACTGCGACCGGCTGCGCACCATGGTGCGGCCGTTCTCGCGGGCCATCGTGGAGGCCGGGCTGCTCTCGTTCGTGCGGTAGCGCCCGCCGTCAGTCGTCGAGGCGCAGGGCGGAGATGAAGGCTTCTTGGGGCACTTCGACGCGGCCGATGTTTTTCATCCGCTTCTTGCCCTCCTTCTGCTTCTCCAGGAGCTTGCGCTTGCGGCTGATGTCGCCGCCGTAGCACTTGGCGATGACGTCCTTGCGCTTGGCCTTGACCGTCTCGCGGCTGATGATGCGCCCGCCGATAGCGGCCTGGATGGGCACGTCGAACATCTGCCGAGGGATCAGCTCGCGCAGCTTGGAGGTCATCTTGCGGCCGTACTCGTCGGCCTTGGTGCGGTGCATGATCGTGGAGAAGGCGTCGACGGCCACGTTGTTGAGCAGTACGTCGATCTTCACCAGGTCGGCGGGCTGGTAGCCGGAGGGCTCGTAGTCGAGGGAGGCGTAACCCTTGGTGCGTGACTTGAGCTGGTCGAAGAAGTCGACCACCACCTCGGCCAGGGGGATGCGGTAGACGAGCTCCAGCCGCTCAGGCGACAGGTACTCCATCTTCACCATCTCGCCCCGCCGGGTCTGGCACAGGTCCATGACGGTGCCGGTGTACTCGGTGGGCAGGAGGATGGTGGCGGTGAGGTAGGGCTCTTCCACCGAGGCCAGCTTGTGGGGGTCGGGCATCTCGGAGGGGTTGTCGACCTCCACGACCTTGCCGTTCTCCAGGTGGGCGATGTACTCCACCGACGGGGCGGTGGCGATGAGGACGAGGTCGAACTCGCGCTCGAGGCGCTCGCGCACGATCTCCATGTGCAGCAGGCCGAGGAAGCCGCAGCGGAAGCCGAAGCCGAGGGCACCGGAGGTCTCGGGCTCGTAGGTGAACGACGAGTCGTTGAGCCGCAGCTTCTCCAGCGCATCGCGCAGGTCGGCGAAGTCGTCGCCTTCCACCGGGTAGAGGCCGCAGAACACCATGGGCTTGGGGTCGCGGTAGCCGGGCAGCGGCTCGGCGGCGCCGTTTGTGGCGGTGGTGACGGTCTCGCCCGAGCGGGCTTCTCGCACGTCTTTGATGCCGGCGATGAGGTAGCCGACCTCGCCGGGGCCGAGGCCGGCGGTGGGCGTGGGGACAGGCGAACGGAAGCCGATCTCCTCCACGTCGTGGGTGACGCCCGCCTGCATGAAGCGGAGGCGCTGGCCGTTCTGCATTGTGCCGTGGACGATGCGCACGGCACTGACGACGCCCCGGTACTGGTCGTAGTGCGAGTCGAAGATGAGCCCTTGCAGGGGTGCGTCGCGATTGCCCTTGGGCGGCGGGATGCGCTCGACGATGGCGTCGAGCAGGTCGGGCACGCCGTGGCCGGTCTTGGCGCTGATGCGCAGGATCTCGCCGGCCGGGATGCCCAGCACGTGCTGGATCTCGGCCGCGTAGCGGTCGGGGTCGGCGGCGGGCAGGTCGATCTTGTTGAGGGCGGCCACGATCTCCAGGTCGGACTCCATGGCCAGGAAGCAGTTGGCCAGGGTCTGGGCCTCGATCCCCTGGGCGGCGTCGACCACCAGCACCACGCCTTCGCAGGCGGCCAGGCTGCGGCTGACCTCGTAGCCGAAGTCGACGTGGCCGGGCGTGTCGATCAACTGGATGATCGTGTCCTTCCAGTTGACCCGCACGTTCTGGGCCTTGATGGTGATGCCCCGTTCGCGCTCGATGTCCATCGAGTCGAGGTACTGCTCGCGCATGTCGCGGGCGTCGACGGCCCCCGTCAGCTCGAGGATGCGGTCGGAGAGGGTGCTCTTGCCGTGGTCGACGTGGGCGACGATGGACAGGTTTCGTAAGCGGTCGAGGGGGATCACGATGCCCGCCATCGTACGAACCCCCGTTCTGGTCCGTTAATCCGGCGCGTGGGCGCCGGATTAACGGACCAGAACCGGCAAAGGTCAGGCTTGGCGGAGGGCTTCCATGGGACGGCGGTCGCGCATCCACACGGTGAGCTCGGCGGCGGGGACCGGCTTGCTCAAGAAGTAGCCCTGCACCACGTCGCAGCCGAGCGCCGAGAGCAGGTCCCAACTGCCTTCGTCCTCCACGCCCTCGGCCACGGTGCGCAGGCGCAGGTTGCGGGCCAGGTCGATGGTGGAGCGCACGATCACCGCGTCGGAGTCGTCGCGGGTCATGTTCATGACGAACGACTTGTCGATCTTGAGCTCGTGCACCGGCAGCCGCTTGAGGTGCGCCAGTGACGAATAGCCGGTGCCGAAGTCGTCGAGGGCGAGCTCGACGCCCATGTCGCGCAGCGCCTTCAACACGCCGAGCACCCGCACGGGGTCGGCCATGACGATCGACTCGGTGATCTCCAACTGGAGCCACTGGGAGGTCAGCCCGTGCGTTTCCAGCAGGCGGGCCACGTCGAGCGGGAACGCCGGGTCGTGCAGGTTGCGCAGCGTCAGGTTGACGGCCACGCCGATCTCGAAGCCCTCGTCGTGCCAGCGCCGCACCTGGGCCAGCGACTGGTCGAGCACGTAGAGGGTGAGCGGCTTCGACAGGCCGCTGCGCTCGGCGATGGGGATGAACAGGTCGGGCGGCAAGAGCCCGTGCTCGGGGTGCTGCCAGCGGATGAGGGCCTCGACCCCGATGATGCGGCCCGACTCGAGGTTGGCCTTTGGCTGGTAGTGCAGGACGAACTGCCCCTGCTCCATGGCCTGGCGCATCTCGTGCAGCAGCGTGAGGCGCTTGGGGCTGTAGGGGTCGCGCTCGGCGCTGTAGACCTGGTAGCCGCTGCGGGTCTCCTTGGCCAGGTACATGGCGACGTCGGCTCGCTGCAGCAGCGTGTCGATGTCGTCGCCCTGCTCAGGGTGGAGGGCGATGCCGATGGACGCGTCGATGTCGAGCACCACGTGTTGCAGGCTGAAGGACTGCTCCAGGGCTTCGAGCATGCGGTCGGCCACGTCCATGGCGGTGGCCTGGTCGGTCACGTCGTGGAGCAGCACGGCGAACTCGTCGCCGCCGAGGCGGGCGATGGTGTCCTCCCGGCGCAGCACCGCTTCCAGGCGGGGGCCGATCTGCTGCAAGAGGATGTCGCCGATGTGGTGGCCGAGGGTGTCGTTGATCTCCTTGAACCGGTCGAGGTCGATCAGCATGACGGCGACATTGGTGCCGGCGGCCCGGGCCTCCTCGATGGCCTCCTCGGCGCGCTCCCGGTACAGGGTGCGGTTGGGCAGCCCGGTGAGCGGGTCGTGGGCCGCCTCGTGCTCCTTGGCCAGGAGGATCGACGCGCACTTGTGCACGGCGGCGATGGGGAACAGCAGCAGGGGCACCAGCAGCAACGTGCTCTCCGAGGCGGCCACCACGATGGGGGCAAGGCTCAGCAGCACGCCCGACGTGCCCGCTTGGAAGAGGAAGTCGCGGCGGAGGAACTTGCGGATGGAGGCGCCTTCGGCGAGCGCCGGGCCGGTCCCCGCCACGGTGTTGTTCACCAGGAAAAAGACGATGGCGGCGAGCACGACAGCGGGCAGGTCGTCGCCTGTGATGGCGTTGCGGGCCATGAGGTTGGGGCGCAAGCCGTGGAGGACGGCGGCGGACGCGCTCACCGACAGGGAGAACTGCGAGACGTTGTAGGCGACCTTCCACAGCGGCTTGCGGTGGATGGCATCGGCGAGCAGCGACGCCAGTGCGAGCGACAACACCGCGGCGGCCGCGCCCGAGGTGAGCAGCAGGGCGAAGGCGAAGGTGGTGGAGACGGTGATGTGCTCCTCGCCGTCGCGACGGGCGACCTTGATGGGGATGAGCTCCCCGAGCACTACGAGGGGGGTGAAGAAGACGACGAAACCGGGTGAGGCCTCGGTCAGGTCGGAGAAGGTGAGGGCCACCAGCGCGGCCAACGACGCCAACCCGAGCGCGCAGACGACCGTCACGTAACGGTGTACCGGCTGCCACCGGCCGAGGCGCAAACGGATGTGGTCCAAGGTCGTGGCCTTCACGAAAAGAAGAGGGTTGCGGCCCGGGTGCCAGCATCACCCGGTTCCGCCAGTTGATTACGAGTGGGCTTGTGCCCCTACCACTTCCGGGGAGCGCCGAGCAGCGCAACGGTTGCGGCAAGGCCGGCAAAGCCACTGGCAAGCCTGAAAAGGCGAGCCTTCATGGGGGACCTCCTCCCGATAGCGACGCCCCCGCTGGGAGCCGCTCCTGATCCTTCGGCCACCCCGCCGCCGTCCTTTAGTGGCAACCCCCACACGGACTAGTCACTCAAACGTTGCCCGGCTTGGTGCGTCCTTTGTTCGCCGGAAGGCTCGTTTCGGCAGCCCGTGGCTGCGGAAAACCGGCGCGGTGTCATCGGTCGCCGCGCCTGTCCGCCCGGCTCCTCAGGGTTCCCCCTCAGGCCGGGGCACGGCTCGGCCGATATCCAGCCGGTGATCGTCGTCGCGCTCTTCGCCCTCGGGCTGCTCAGCGTGCCCTTGGCGGGCGGGAAGCTCGGACGAGTCGCGGACTTGCGGCTCCGGCGCTGGCCGGTGTTGCTCCTGGCGCTTGCCGTGCAGTTGATCGCCCTCAAGGCGCCCTTGCCGGTCGACATCGCCGCCGGCCTCAACCTCTCCAGCTACGCCCTGGGTGTCTGGTACCTGGCGGGCAACCTCCACATCCCCGGCATGTGGATCGTGGCTGTGGGCAGCGGCACCAACATCCTGGCCCTGATCGCCAACCGGGGGGTGATGCCTGCCACCGAAGGGGCCTTGGCCACAGCGGGCCTGCCTGCGACCGCCGGCGGCGGCTTCGTGAACTCCACGGAACTGCCTGACGCCCGCATCCAGTTCTTCGGCGACATCTTCGCCCTGCCCGAGTCGTTCCCCCTGCACAACGTCTTCAGCATCGGCGACATCTTCATCGTCCTCGGCGCCCTCATTGCCGTGCACCGGATCTGCGGGTCGCGCCTCGTGCCTACGGGCAGCAGCGACTTCCGGGAGCTGCGCCGCAACCGCTCCTTCGTGTCGCTCTGGCTCGCCCAGGGCGTGTCGAGCATGGGTGACTGGGTGTACACCATCGCCGTGGCCGCCAGCCTGGCGGGCCGCGATGCCAACCCGGCGACCTTCGCCACCATGCTCGTCGCCCAGGTCGGTCCCGCCGCCCTCATGGGCGCGGTCGGTGGGCCACTGGTGGACCGCCTGCCCCGCAAGGGCGTCATGATGATGAGCGACCTGCTACGCGGCCTCGCCGTGGCGTCGCTGTTCCTGTTCGGCACGCCGACGATCCCCCACCTCTACGCAGTGGCGGTGGCGCTCGGCGTCCTCGGCGCCCTGGCCCAGCCCGCCCTGCACGCCTCCCTCCCCAACGTCGTGCACCAGGACCAACTGGTGGCGGCAAACGGGTTGGTGGCCGCCACGTTCAACGGCGCCGTCATGGTGGGCCCGATGCTGGGCGGCATCCTCGTGTCGCGACTGGGCTTCGCGCCCGCAATCTTCATCAACGGGTTGTCGTTCATCGGCTCGGCCCTATTGGTGGCCCGCGTCCACCTCCCGCCGCAGCCGCCTTGCGACGACGACTGGCACCCCGTGGCCGAGCTGCGGGAGGGCTTCCGCTACATGGGCACAACGCCCATCGTCCGGGCCGTCATCGTGGTCATGGGCATCGTGATGCTGGCCGCCGCCGTGAAATCGCCCATCGAGCCGCTGTTCGTGCTGCGGGTGCTGCACGCCCGGCCCGAGATGCTCGGCTTCATCGGCGGAGCGTGGGGCATCGGCATGGTCGTCGGGTCGGTGCTGGCGCCGGGCGCGGCCCGCAAATGGCGGCGGGAGAACCTGCTGTGGGCGGGCGTCGCCATCGTCGGCGTGTCCGTGGTCGCCGCCGCCCAAGTCGGCGCCGTCATGGTCCTCCTGGTGCTGTGGCTGTTGGCCGGGGCGGGCAACGCCATCGGCACCGTCTGTTACGAGTCGCTGTTGCAGGAGCGCACTCCCGACGAGTTGCGCGGCCGGGTGTTCGCCGCTTCGGAGGCCGTGCTCGACACCGCGTTCCTGGGCGGCGTCGGCTTGGCGGCGTGGATGGGTTCCAGCCTTGGCGCCCGCAACGCCATCACCGTCGCCGGGTCGCTGTTCCTACTGGCTGCGTTGTTGAGCCGGGTGCTGCTGACCGAGCGCGCCTCAATAACCGTGTTCCGGGTCCACCAGCCCGACGAGGGGTCGGTTGTGCGCGAAGCGCTCGACGTTCTCGCGCACGCGGGCAGCGACGAGGGGGCGGGCCATCTCGGGGGTGTTGGCAGTGTGCGGGGTGAGCAAGCAGTTGGGCAGTTCCCAGAGCGGGTGCCCCTCCGGGAGCGGCTCGGGATCGGTGACATCCAGAGCGGCGCCGCCGATCCAGCCCTCGTGCAGCGCGCGCACGAGATCGGCAGTGACGACGTGTTCGCCACGCGCCACGTTGACAAGCCACGCATGAGATTCCATGGCCCGCAGCTCGGCCTCGCCGATGATGCCTTTGGTCTCGGGGGTGAGGGCGAGAGCGAGCACGACGAGGTCGGCCCCGGCGAGGACGTCGTGCAGCCGGTCAGGCGTGACCACGCGTGCCCGACCTGCGAGTGGCTGGGGCTGTCGCCTGACGACTGCTGCCTCAACGTCGAAGGGGGCGAGCAGGCGCAGCAACGATTCGGTGATGCCGCCGCCGCCCAGGATGGTGACGCGGCCACCCAGAAGGGTGCGCCCGCTGTAGCGGCCCCAGGAACGGGCGACCGTCCGCTCGTGGAGGTCCCGTAGGCCGTAGAGCCCGAGGGCCAATGCATGCTCGGCCACGGGGTCGGCATAGACGCCCTTGCCGCACGTCCACGTGCGGTCGTCGTCGAACAGGCGGGCTGCGGCGAAGCGCTCCACCCCCGCCCACAGCAGCTGCACCCAGGTGATGTGCGGCGCGGTGGCGAGCTCGTCGCGGAGGGGCTCGACGGCGAAGGGGTCGCACCAGAAGAGCGCCTCGGCCTCGGCAAGGGGCACCACCTGCCCGCCGCCCTGCTCGACGGCCTCGCCCATCCAGGCCCGGGTGCGGTCGGAGATCGTCTGGGGGCCGAGAGCGATGCGAGGGACGGTCATCGACTGGGGAGGATAGGGCCGCCGCTGCTATCGTCTTCCCCCCGTGGCGAACATCAAGAGCCAGATCAAGCGCAACCGACAGAACGAACGGCTCCGCCTTCGCAACAAGGCTGTGCGTTCGGAGATCAAGACCCGCGTGAAGAACGCGGTGTCGTCGGCCGAGTCCGGTGCCGAGACGAGCGCCGACGCGCTGCGCCTGGCCGTCAAGCGGCTCGACATGGCGGCGGCCAAGGGCGTGATCCACAAGAACCAGGCCTCCAACCGCAAGTCGCGGCTGATGAAGCGAATCGCCAAGCTCAACGCTTCTTCGTAAGCCTCTTTACGAATCTTCGGACGATGGCGCCCTCGGGGCGTCATCTTTCGCGTCAGGGGCTCCGTACACTCGATTGTGATGCGTCGATTGGTGGTCTCGTTGGCCGTCGGCCTCGGGGGGATGGCACTCCTGCTGGTGGGCTTGAGCTGGGACGCGCTGCTCCACGCCGCCGATCCCGGCTTGGCCGGACGGGAGGGGTTGTTCACCGCCTCCAACCCGGGCCACGTGCTGTTGGCGCTGGGCATCGCCGTCACGTTGGTGGGCTTGTTGTCCGCCGGCGACGCCGCGCTGGCCGTGCAGGCGGGCGGATCGTGGGGACGAGGCGGCCTGCGCCGAGTGGCGGCAGGCGTGAGCGTGCTGGTGGTGGGCGCCACCGCGTTCACGGGCGTGTGGGCGGCCCGGGCCGGGCACGACGGCGGGCACGAGACGGCTGCGCACGACAACGGGCACGGGCATGAGCCCGCAGCGGTCCCGGTGGCGGTAACGCCCCCGGCGCCGGCGGCACACGCCGACGGCCACGGCCACGGTGCGGCCGGCAATGCGAGCGGCGCCACGCCGGAGCAGCGGGCGACGGCCGACCGGCTGCTGGCCGAGACCAAGGCGGGCGCCAAGCGTTGGGCGTCGCAGGCGAACGCCCGAGCCGACGGGTTCCGGCCCATCACGCCGGTGTGGAACGGCATCCAGCACTGGCACAACCAGCGGTTCCACACGGACGGCAAGGTGCTCGATCCTGCGGCCCCCGAGGAGCTGATCTACGCCTCCACCTCGCGTGGGCCGGTGCTGGTGGCCGCCATGTACGTGATGCCCGAGGTCGGACAGCCCGGGCCCAAGGTGGGCGGGCCGCTCACCGTGTGGCATGCGCACGACGACCTGTGCTTCACCCCCGACGCCATGGTGGTCGGCTTCGCCCGGCCCAACTGCCCGGCGGGCTCGGTGAACCTGCCCACGCCCGAGATGCTCCACGTGTGGGTCGTCGACAATCCCGACGGGCCGTTCGCCCCGGAGATGTCGCCCACCGCCCTGGTGGCGGTCGCAGAAGGCTGACGCCGCCCGGATAGGTACTCCGGCGGGCCGCAGGGAGCGCGGGCCTACTGGCGCACGTTCAACGCCGCCGGGCGCCTGCGTGGGCGCCGCGCTTGGCCGCGGGCGGGCGAGGCACCAGCCGGCTCAGGCGGGCGACCAGCACTTCGAGGACGAGGTAGTCGGGCCACGCCTTGGCGCCCCGCAGGTCGAGGTCGGCGTCGGCCAGCCAGCCGATGGCCTTGGCGATGCCCGCCGACTGCAGGCGACGGGCCTGGTTCATGGCCTTCTTGGCCGGGAACGGGGAGGTGCCGAGCAGCGCGGCGGCTTCGTTCTCGTCACGGACGCCCGCCCCGTCGAGCTTCAACATCGCCTGGTAGTGGCGGTGGAGGGTGGCGAGCACGACCAGCGGATGGCGCTCCCCCGCCGCCAGCATGCGGTGCAGGTACGACAACGCACCCTCGGTGTCGCCCGCGTCGATGGCGTCGGTGAGGTCCCACGGCGCCACGCCGCCTGCTTGGCCGAGGAACGGGGCGATCTCGTCGAGGCCGATGGAGGCGCCTTCGCCGTAGGCCGCCGCCAAGGATTCCAGCAGGTTGTTGAGCCGCCCCATGTCCTCGCCGAGGTGCTCGCCCACCAGCGCTCCGGCGGCGGCGTCGAGGCGCACCGGGCCTTCGTGGAGGCGGCTTGTCAGCCACGAGGTGCGGGCCTTGGCGCTGCTGGGCACGGTGGCGTCGACGACCTTGCCGACCTTCTTGACCGCGTTGACGAGCTTCTGCGAGACCTGGCCGCCGCCTGCGGTGAGCACCAGTGACGTGGTCGGCAACGGGTCGGCCAGCCACTTGATCAACGGCTCCAGCTCGTCGGAGCGGAAGCGGCCGACCTCGCGGACCACCACCACCCGGCGGTCACCGAGGAACGGAGGGGTGAGGCAGGCGTCCACGATGGCGGCGACCTGGACGTCTTCGCTTGAGAGGTCTTCGACCGCCATGGTGTCGTCGCCCGCCAGCTCGCGCACGAGCTTGCGGACCTCTTCGACGACCAGCGCCGGGTCGTCGCCCTTGACGTACCAGGCGTTCACGCTGCCTCCATCACTGCGGCCAGGACGTCGCACACGCGACGAGCCCCCCGCACGTCGTGGGCTCGGATGATCCGACAGCCGCGGGCCACGCCGACGGCCGTAGCCGCCAACGACGCCTCGCGGCGGTCGCCCACCTCGAGGTCGAGCAGGCGCCCGAGAAAGGTCTTGTTGGAGGCCGACAGCAGGACCGGGTAGCCGAGCGCGGCAAGGCGGTCGGACGCGTGCAAGAGCACGACCGACTGTTCCCAGGTCTTGCCGAGGTCGAGGCCGGCGTCGAGCACGATGCGCTCGGCGGGGATGCCCAGGTCCTCGGCCCGACGGGCGCGCTCGACCAAGAAGTCGCACACGGCGGCGACCACGTCGTCGTAGTGCGGCTCCGGGTCGGGGATGCGCGGCCCCAGTCGGATGTGGGTGGCGATGACCGTGGCACCGGCCTTGGCCGCCACCGTGAGGTAGTCGGGATCGGCGAACCCGCTGATGTCGTTGCCCACGCAGGCGCCCGCGGCGAAGGAAGCCTCGGCCACCGAGGCCCGCCAGGTGTCGACCGATATGGGGATGTCGAAGCGGGCGTGCAGCAGCTCGACGGCCGGGACGACCCGGTCGAGCTCCTCTTGCTCGCCTACTTCGGGGCCGGGGCCCGCCTTGACCCCACCGACGTCGAGGAAGTCGGCGCCCTCGGCCACGAGCCGTTCCGCTCGGGCCAGGAAGCTGTCCAGATCGAAGTAGGCGCCCTTGTCGTAGAAGGAGTCGGGCGTGCGGTTGAGGATGCCCATGACCAGGGCGCGGGTGGTGATGTCGAAGCTCCGCTCGCCGAGGGTGAGGCGCACGGGCCGAACGTACACGCGGGTACGGCGGCGGCGAGGCAGACGGCGAGGGCACCTCCGGCGGCGACCACCTTGGGCAGGCGCCGGCGCGCTCGCGCCCCGATCACCGCGAGCGCGAGGAGTGCCGCGACATGCGCGGCCTCGAAGCTGCCCAGGCCCAACGCCGCCGCGTGGTGCGCAACCCCTTCGACCCAGCCGAGCATGAGCCGGGTGGGCAGGTGGAGGACGGCGGCGACCGCCCCGCCGACCATGCCGGCCACGAGGCCCGCGCCCATGCCCCACATCATGAGCGGGCCCGCCACCGGCCCAGCGAGCAGGTTGGCCGGCGTCGACACCACCGGCAGGCCGCCGAAGATCGGCAGCAGCACCGGCGCGACGCCCACCTGCGCCGCCAGCGTGACGGCCACCGGCAGCGGCACCCGCCGTCGCACGAGCCGGGGGGTGACCAGGGCGATGCCGGCGCACGCACCCACCGAGAGCAGGAAGCCGACCGAACCCACCAGCAACGGGTCGACGAGCAGGAGGGCGGCGACAGCCACGGCGAGGACGCGTACGGCCGAGATCGGTCGCCCGGCCGCGGCGGCGACGAGCGTGACCGCGGCCATGGCCTCGGCCCGCAGCACAGACGGCTCCCACCTGGTGAGCACACCGAACAAGGCGAGCACGGCGAGAGCAACGACCACCCGACTCCGCAGCCCCAGGAATGCCAGCAGCGGCGTCGCCAAGGCGAGGACGAACGCCACGTTCTGGCCCGAGACGGCGAGCAGGTGCGCGAGCCCGGCGTCGCGGAACTCCTCGACGATTGTCGTCGGCTGGCGACGGTCGTCGCCGAGCACGATGCCCGCGAACATGGCCTGCTGTCCCTGCGGGAACGACGCCACGCCCCGGAGGAGCAGCCGCCGGACGGCGTTGCCCGCACGAGCGGGCGGCGACCCGCCGTCGAGCGGCGCCAGGGAGTCAAGCCGCAGCCGAGCCCCCACGTGGCGCCGCAACAGGTACTGGCGACGGAGGCCCGTCAGCGGGCTGCGTCGCCCGCTCACCACGGCGCGCTCGCCCGCCGACCGTGCCCGGAGGGCGGCCGCCGCCTTGGGCGAGGCCCACGCCTCGTAACGCCGGCCCTCGAGACGCACCTCTGCTCGGGTGCCGCCGCGCACGTCGACAGGATCGGTCACCAGCGTGGCGATTCCCTCAGCCGTGCCGCTCGTGGGGGCGGCGGCGAGGCCCGCCCAGGAGCGAGCGCCCAGGCCGGAGGCGAGGACGCCCGCCGTCAGCAGGAGCAGCACGGGGCGACGCGCCGCCAGTGCGGCCAGTGCCGCGACACCCACCGCCACCAGGGAAACCGGCGCGGGGCGCGCCAGCCACGCACCGACACCGATGGCGACGACCACCGCCACCATGGCGCGGTCGGACAACACCCGCATCGCCGGTGGCTCGGGCACTGGCGGCGGCACACCGCCTGGGTCGATTGCTGCGGCCCCGGCACCGAGCGGCGCGCCTGGCGATGGCGCCGGGGCGGGCGACGCAACGGAGAGATCGAGCCCGGGCAGAGCGGCCGCTTCCGTTCCTGCGGCACCGGGCGCGTGGCATCGGCCGACGGCCCCCGACATCGGCACACCCGTCGGTCCGGGCGATGGCGCCACCTCGGAGGCCACCGCAGGTTCCGACGGCGGCGAGCCAGGCGGGTTCCAGCCGAGGCGGCGACGGCCGGTCACGTGTACACCAGCTTTTCCAGCGCGGCCAGCTTGGCCTCGCCGATGCCGCGCACTTCGAGCAGCTCGCGCACCGACCGGAACGGTCCGTGGCGGGTGCGGTAGTCGACGATGGCCCGCGCCGTCGACGGCCCCACGCCGGGCAGCGCCTCCAGTTGCTCGACCGTGGCCGTGTTGAGGTTGACCCGCGCCGGGACGCTCGGGCGGCCCCCGGCCCCAGGCGCAGCAGTTGGTGGTGGTGGCTCCGCCTCCCCTCGGCGCGGCACGTAGACCCGCTCGCCGTCGGCCACGGGCGCGGCCAGGTTCAGCCGGTCGAGGTCGGCATCGGCCGTGGCCGACCCGGCGGCGGCCACGGCATCGGCCACCCGGGAGCCTCCCGGCACGCGATAGAGCCCGGGCTTGGCCACCGCCCCCGCCACGTGCACGACAACCTCGGCGGACACCACCGACGTGGACGACGCAGGCGACGCCGCCCCCGCTCGGGGCATCGTCGACTCCACGGGTACCCCGGCCCCCGCCCCTCCGGCGGCACCCACCGCCCACCCGAGCCCGCCGACAGCAACCACCACCACGAGCAGCGCGGCGGCTGCCACTTGCCACGCCTCGAAGGGCAGGACTTCCATGCGCTCACGCAGCGAGCGCCACCACGACACGTCGGGCACACCACTCCCCTCGCCAGGATGGACAACGAAGGGGGAAGTAAGTGCGAGCCCGAGGTTACTCAGGGGGTGTGACAGCTAACAGGGGTCGCGAGGCATCGCGGCCCACCCAGACGGCCTCGACCTCGAAGGGGATGCGCCAGTACGCCGCCCGGTGCCCGTAGCCCCGCAGCCGGAGGCGCAGGTAGTCGCCCAGGTAGCGGCGCAGGAAGCCGACGATGCCGTGCCTGCGCCACTGCTCGACGTGCACCGCCTCGTGACGCAGCAACGGTGCCGAGCCCGCCGCCGAGCGCCGCACGATCACCAGGGACCCCAGCGTGACGGCGTCGGAGCCGGGCGGCACCGGCCCCCCGACCCACACGCGGGCACCGGGCGGCAGGACGGCGCGGGCCTCAGAAGAGGCGGGCAGTGAGCGCCTTCCGGTACTGCGCCGTGCGAGGGTCGTCGGGGCCGAGCAACTCCAACAGGTCGACGAAACGCTGGCGGGCGTCGTCGTCGTCCTTCACCCGGTCGAGCAAGGCGTCGAGCTCGGCCGTGCGGTCGTCGTCGGCACCGGACCCCGCACCCGCGGAGCCCTCCGGCGAACTCGACGCCACGCGGGCCAAGGCGGCGACTCGCCGGGTCTCGCCGGTCTCGGGGATGCGGGCCAACAGCGACAGCGCCTCCTCGGGCGCACCGGTGCCGACCAGCAGCTCGGCCAGCGCCACCACCGCGCCCGGATGATCGGAGTCGAGCTCCAGCGCGCGGCGCAGCGACGCCTCGTCGCCTTTCTCCACCAACAGGTCGGCCTCCGACTTCGACGGCACCAACCCCTCCACGAACGCACGCACCTGGTGCTCGGGCAACGCCCCGATGAACGAGTCGACGACCTTGCCGCCCGCCAGCGCGAACACGGCGGGGATCGACTGCACGCGGAAGGCACCGGCCACTGCCGGGTTGGCGTCGACGTCGACCTTGGCCAACTCGACGCGGCCCTCGGTCTCGCCGATCACCTTCTCGAGGATGGGCCCCAGCGTGCGGCACGGGCCGCACCACGCCGCCCACAGGTCGACGACGACGGGCACCTCGTGCGAGCGCGTGAGAACCAGTTCTTCGAAGGTCGCGTCGGTTACGTCAGCCATGGGCCAGATAGGTTTTCACACATGTCCGAGATCGAAGGCATAGACGGCGAACGGGTCAGCGCCTGGTTCACGCAGAACATTCCCGGCAGCACTCCGCCCCTCACCTTCGACCTGATCGCGGGCGGGCGGTCGAACCTGACCTTCAAGGTCACCGACAGCGCAGGCCGCGAGTACGTGCTGCGGCGCCCGCCCACCAGCCACGTGTTGCCCACCGCCCACGACATGGCCCGCGAGCACCGCATCATCGCCGCCCTGCAGCACACGCCCGTCCCCGTGGCGCCACCCCTCGGCTTCTGCGACGACGAGTCGGTGAACGGCCGCCCCTTCTACGTCATGGAGTACGTCGAGGGCCACGTCCTGCGTGACGCACCGATGGCGGAGAAGTTGCTCGACGAACACGCCCGGCGCACGGCCGGCGAATCCCTGGTCGACGTGCTGCTCGACATCCACGCCGTCGACGTCGACGCTGTGGGCCTCGGTGAACTCGGCCGCCGCGAGGGCTACATCGAGCGCCAGCTCAAGCGCTGGTACGGCCAGTTCAAGCAGTCGAACGAGATGACCGGTCGGTCTGTGCCCGTGGTCGACGAGGTGTACGACTTCCTCTCTACCCACATCCCCGCCCAGGGGCCGGCGGCGATCGTGCACGGCGACTACCGCCTCGACAACACCATCCTCGGCGAGGACGGCCGGGTGCGGGCCGTCCTCGACTGGGAGATCTGCACCCTCGGTGATCCGCTCGCCGACCTCGGCCTCCTCATGGTCTATTGGTCCGAGCCCGAGGACGACTCCACCCCGCTGGGCTCGTCGCCGACCACGGCGCCCGGCTTCGCCCGCCGCGCCGAACTGGTGGAGCGTTACGCCAAGGGCAGCGACCGCGACCTGTCGAAGGTCGACTTCTACGTGGCCTTCGGCTACTGGAAGCTGGCCTGCATCCTCGAAGGGGTCTACGCCCGCTACGCAGGCGGCGCCATGGGCGGCGACCGTTCGGGCTTCGAGGCCTTCGCCGAGCAGGTCGGCCGCTTGGCCCAGGCCGCCAAGGAGTCGACGACCCGGCTGTGAGCCTCTACGAGCTGTCGACGCCGCCGGGGGACCTCGACGCGCCTGTCCTCGTCGTGGGCCTCGACGGCTGGATCGATGCCGGCCTGGGCGGCTCGGTGGCGTCCGACCACCTGCTCACCACAGTGCCCACCGAGGTGCTGGCCCGCTTCGACAACGACGCGTTGGTCGACCACCGCGCCCGACGGCCCACGTTGCGCATCGAGGACGGCGTGAACCGCGGCATCACCTGGCCCGAGATCGAGCTCCGGGTGGGGCAGGACCGCACAGGGGCATGGATCCTCGTGCTGTCAGGCCCCGAGCCCGACATGCAGTGGCATGCCTTCACCCGTGCTGTGGCGGACCTGGCCACGGACCTGGGCGTGCGGCTGGCCTGCGGCCTCGGCGCCTTCCCGGCACCGGTCCCCCACACCCGGCCGGTGCGGCTGGTGGCCACCGCGACCAACCAGGCCCTGGCCGACCGCGTCGGGTTCATGCCCGGGATCATCGAGGTGCCCGCCGGGATCGGCGCCGCCTTGGAACAGGCCTTCGCCGCCGTCGGCATCGACGCCGTGGGCCTTTGGGCGCGGGTGCCGCACTACGTGTCGGCCATGCCCTACCCGGCGGCCAGCGCCGCCCTGCTCGACGGCCTGGCCGACCTCGCCGGGCTCGAGCTCGACGCCCGCGAACTGCACTCGACGGCGCTCGGCACGGCCACGCGCATCGACGCCCTCATCGCCAACAGCGACGACCACGCGGCGATGGTGCACCAGCTCGAGACATCGCACGACACCACAGAGCTGGGCCCCCCGCTCGACCCGACGCGGCTGCCCTCGGGCGACGAGATCGCCGCAGAGTTGGAGCGCTTCCTCCGCGGCGAGGAATGATGCGGGCCATGAAGATCGACGCAGGGATCGGGCCCGACCTCACCAAAGCGGTGGAGAGCGCTCGGCAGGCAGAAGCAACCGGCTACGACGGCATCTGGTCGGCCGAGACCAACAGCGACCCGTTCCTGCCGTTGCTGCTGGCCGCCGAGCACACCGAGCGCATCGAGATCGGTACCGGCATCGCCGTGGCCTTCGCCCGCAGCCCCATGACCACGGCCGCCCAAGCGCACGCCCTCCAGAACTACTCGCAGGGGCGGTTCCTCCTCGGCCTGGGCAGCCAGATCAAGCCCCACATCGAGAAGCGCTTCAGCATGCCGTGGTCGCACCCGGCGCCCCGCATGCGCGAGTTCATCCTCGCCCTGCGCGCCATCTGGGACTGCTGGAACAACGGCACCAAGCTGGACTTCCGCGGCGAGTTCTACTCCCACACCCTCATGACGCCGTTCTTCACGCCGCCCGCCTCGCCGAACGGCCCGCCGCAGGTCTTCTTGGCCGCAGTGGGCGAGAAGATGACCGAGGTCGTGGGCGAGGTGGCCGACGGCATGCTCGTGCACGGCTTCACCACCAAGCGCTACCTGCGCGAGGTGACGATGGGGGCGCTGGAACGAGGCGCGGCCAAGGCGGACAAGACGGCAGCCGACATCCAACTCTCGCTGCCGTGCTTCATCGTCACCGGCGCCGACGACGAGTCGACGGCGGCCGCCGACCAAGCGGTGCGCCAGCAGATCGCCTTCTACGGCTCCACGCCCGCCTACCGCGGCGTGCTCGAGTTGCACGGGTGGGGCGACCTGCAGACCGAGCTCAACGTCCTGTCGAAGCAAGGGCAGTGGAAGGAGATGGGCGAGGCGGTCACCGACGACGTGTTGCACGCCTTTGCCGTCGTCGCCGAGCCCGACGACGTGGCCGACGGGCTGCACAAGCGCTTCGGCGACATCGTGCACCGGCTGAGCTTCTACACGCCCTACGCGGTGGACGACGAGATCACCGCGCATGTGGTGGAACGCCTCAAGAACCGCTGAATCATCAAAAAAGGGGCTAAAGCCCCAGCGTCCGCGTGCCGACACACGGCGAAGGGAGTCGTCCGAACCCCCTTGATGCGGAGTACGGCGTGGCGGAGAACGGTCGCACATCGGGCGGGGGGATCGACAGCCGGAGCGCTGTCCTGGTCGTCGACGACGACCGCTCCATCCGTCGGTTGTTGGCTGCAGCGCTGGGCCTGGCCGGCTTCCGCACCGTCGAGGCGTCGCACGGCGCCGAAGCGCTTGAGATCCTGCGGCACCAGTCGTTCGACGCCGTGCTGCTCGACAACCACATGCCGGAGATGGGTGGCCTGGAAGTCGTCGTCGCCCTCCGCGCCCGGCCTGAGACGAGGACGCTGCCGATCATCCTGGTGACGGCCGACGACGACGTGTCGGACCGAGTGCGTGGCCTGCAGGCGGGCGCCGACGACTACGTGATCAAGCCCTTCCACCCCGACGAGCTGGTGGCCCGCGTGCGGGCGCAGCTGCGCGGGCAGCGGGCGTGGAGCGAAGTCGTGGAGCGCCAGCTTCGCGAGCGCTCGGCCATCGCCGGCGCCCTGTGCCGCGTCAACCCCGACTCCAGCCCGGAAGGCACGGCGGAGTTGGTGTGCAGTGAGCTTCGGTCCCTTCGGGGGCTGGCAGGCGCCGCCCTCATCGTGTTCCTGAGCGACGGCTTGGCCGTGCCGCTCGCCGTGCAGGACTTGAGCGCGTGGGGCATGGAGGCGGGCCGTCCGCTCCCCCGTCCCCTGGCCCGTTACCTGGAGGCCAGGGCGGGCGAAGGCCCGTGGCTCGAACGGGAGACCGGCGTCGCCGCCGCCACAACCATGGCGTCGATCGGCGGCAGGGTCGTCGCCTGCGCGCCCATGCGCCGGGCGGGCGAGCCCCTCGGCCTGTTGGCACTGGCGGCGTCGCCGACGTCGGCAACAGGCGACGAACCCGGTGCCGCGCTGGCCGCCGCCATCGACTTCGCCACCATCGCCGCCGAGCTGTTGGCGCCGTCGTTGCTCCAACAGGGAGAACGCCAACAGCGCCGCTCCCGCCTCGAAGACGTGCTGCGCACCCGCGCCTTCTCCCCCGTCTTCCAGCCCATCGTCGAACTGCGCGGCGCGCAGGTGATCGGCTTCGAAGCGCTGACCCGCTTCGACGACGGCACCCGGCCCGACTCCCGCTTCGCCGAGGCGTCCGCCCTCGACCGCGGCATCGAACTGGAACGGGCGACCATGGTCGCCGCCATCGGAGCGGCACCGTCGCTGCCCCGCAACGTGTGGCTCAGCCTCAACGTGTCGCCGCCGCTCGTGCTCACACCGGGCGTGCTGGAAGAGACGCTGCAGTCGGTGGGCCGGCCCCTGGTGCTGGAGCTCACCGAGCACGACCGGGTGGAGGACTACCAGTCGTTGCGACGGGCCCTGCGGCGGCTGGGCGACAACGTGCGCCTGAGCGTCGACGATGCGGGGTCGGGCTTTGCCAGCCTGCGCCACGTCCTCGCCTTGGAACCCGCCTTCGTGAAGCTCGACCACACGTGGGTCAGCGGCATCCACCGCGACCCCGCCCGCCGGGCGCTGGTGGCAGGGCTCACCCACTTCGCCCAGCAGACCGGCTGCGTCCTCATCGCCGAGGGCGTCGAGACCGAACCCGAGTTGGAAGTGCTGCAGGAGCTGGCCGTCGACCTGGGACAGGGCTTCCTCTTCGGCCGCCCCGCCCCGGTCGGCGCACCCGCCTAGTTACGCGATGCGCAGGTCGTTCTCCAGGTAGCGCTCCCGGCACAACGAGCGCTGGAGCTTGCCCGACGACGTCTTGGGCAGCGTGCCCGCCTCCACCAGCACCACGTCGCCGGGGGGCAGGCCGATGGCCTCACGCACTCGCACCGCCACCGCGTCGCGGATGGTGTTGGCCTCGTTGCCCGACTTGGTCTCGGCCACCACCACCAGGGCCTCCTGGCCTCGGCGGCCTTCGACGCCGAAGGCGATGACGTTGCCCGCCCGCACGCCGTCGACGTTGGCCACGGCGCGCTCGACGTCCTCGGGGAAGACGTTGCGGCCGCCCACGATGATCATGTCCTTGATGCGGCCACAGATGACCAGCTCGCCGTCGACCAGGTAGCCGAGGTCGCCGGTGCGCAGCCACCCGTCGTGGAAAGCGGCCGCGGTGGCGTCGGGGCGCTTGTAGTAGCCGGGGGTGACCGACGTGCCCCGGATCTCCAGTTCACCGACTTCGCGCTCGTCCATGACGTCGCCGGTGGCGGGATCGCAGATGCGGAACTCCAGCCCGGGAACAGGGCGGCCCAGCTTGGCCAGCCTGCGCACCCCGTCTTCTGCGGCAGGGTCGGCCGGCGCCGCGTAACGCTCGGTGTCGAGGGCGACCTTGTCGACCACGTCCATGCGCACACCGGTGCCGGGTTCGGGAAAGGCGCCGCCGATGGCGACCTCGGCCATGCCGAAGGCGGGGAAGGCAGCCCGGCGGTCGAAGCCGTGACGTTCGGCGGCTTCACAGAAGGCGTCCATGGTGGCGGGGTCGACGGGCTCGGCGCCGTTGAGGGCGACCCGCCAGCGCGACAGGTCGAGGCCGTCGAGGCGCCGCAGCGCACGGGCCGCCAGCGCGTAGGAGAAGTTGGGGCCTGCGGTGGCAGTGGCGCGGTACTCGCTCATCCACTCCATCCAGCGAGCGGGCGCGGCCATGAAGTCCTGCGGGGCGCCGAGCACCAGGTCGGTGCCGGTGATCATGGGCAGGGTCAGGCAGCCGATCAGGCCCATGTCGTGGTAGAGCGGCAGCCACGAGACGAGCACGTCGTCGGCGGGGTCGAGCTTGGCCGCTTGGGCCACGGCGTCGAGGTTGGCCACGACCACGCGGTGGGGCAGCATCACGCCCTTGGGGTCGGCAGTGGAGCCGCTGGTGAACTGCAGGATGGCAAGGTCGTCGGCATCGGTCTGCGGGCGCTTGTACGCCTCGGCCGGAGCACCGTCGACTACGTCGCCGAGCAGCACGAGCGGCGGGTCCCCGGGCAGCGGTTCGATGAAGGCGGCCAGGTCGCCGTCGACCAGCACCACGTCGGAGTCGGCGCCGTGGATGCGCAGCCGGGTCTGGAGGACGAACTCGTCGAGCGAGCCGAGCCGCATGGGCAGGGGCAGCACCACCACGGTGGCGCCGATGAGCCAGGTGGCCTGGATGGCAGTGACCAGTTCGCGGGTGGTGGGGCCGAGCAAGGCGACGTGCGAGCCGTTGCCGAGGCCCCTGGCCTGGAGCGCCGCCCCGGTGGCCTTGGCCTCCTCGTGAAGCTGTGCCCAACTCACCCGCTGCACCGGATCGCTGCCTACGAAAGTGATGCTTCCGCCGCGTTCGATGGCGCGCTCGATGCGCGAACAGAGTGTGGTCATGGCCCTTGGACCGATGGCCGCGGCAGTTGGTTACCGGTCGGTCAGACGACGATGTTGACCAGCTTGGGCGGCCGGGCCACGACCTTCTTGGGCGTCGCCCCGGCCAGGTGTTCCTGCACGCGGGCCGACTGCAGGGCCATGGCCTCGGCCTCGGCCTCGTCGAGGGCGGGGTCGACGTCGATGCGGTCGCGGACCTTGCCGTTCACCTGCACGACCATTGTCTCGGTCTGCAGCTTGGCCAGGTCGGGGTCGGCGTCGGGCCACGACTGCTCGTGGATGTGGCTGCCGTGGCGCCGTTCCCACAGCTCGGCGGTGATGTGGGGCGCCATGGGCGCCATGAGCAGCAGCAGCGTGTCGACGGCCTCGTCGGTCACGCCCCGCTTGGCCAGCATGTTGACGAACTCCATGCACGCGGCCACGGCGGTGTTGTAGGACCACCGGTCGTAGTCGTCGCTGATGCGGTTGATCAGCCGGTGCGTGGCGCGGGTGACCTCGATGGCATCGTCGCCTTCTGCTTTGGCGGCGTCGGTGCCGGGCACGGCCAGGCGCCACACCCGCTTCAGGAAGCGGTACGTGCCCTCAATGCCGACCGTCTCCCAGTCGACGTCGTCGGCGGGCGGCCCCACGAACAGGTGGGCCAGGCGCAGGGCGTCGGCGCCGTACTGGTCGATGATCTGCTCGGGGGCGACCAAGTTGCCCTTCGACTTCGACATCTTGGCGCCGTCGAGGCGGATCATGCCCTGGGTGAACAAGCGCTTGAACGGCTCCCGCAACTCGGCCGGGGCCAAGCCGATGTCGGCCAGCGCCTTGGTGTAGAAGCGGGCGTACATCAGGTGCAAGATGGCGTGCTCGACGCCGCCGATGTACTGGTCGACGGGCATCCAGCGGCTGACCGCTTCCTGGTCGAACGGCAAGGCGTCGGACCACGGGTCGCAGAAGCGCAGGAAGTACCACGACGAGTCGACGAAGGTGTCCATGGTGTCGGTCTCGCGCTCGGCGGGCCCGCCGCAGCGGGGGCAGGTGGTGCGCAAGAAGCCCTGGTGCGAACGCAGGGGCGACTCCCCCGTCGGGGTGAACTCCACGTCGTCGGGGGCCAGCACCGGCAGTTGGTCCTCGGGCACGGGCACCATGCCGTCGGTCGGGCAGTAGACCACGGGGATGGGGCAGCCCCAGAAGCGCTGGCGGCTCAGCAGCCAGTCACGCAGGCGGTAGTTCACCTTGCGCTCGCCGATCCCCTGCTGCTCCAGCCACTCGATCGCCTTGGCCACGGCGTCGGCCTTGTTGAGGCCGTTCAGCCACTCGCTGTTGATGGCCGGGCCGTCGCCCGCATAGGCCTCGCCCTCCCAGTCGGCCGGCGGCTCGACCGTGCGCACGATGGGCAGGTCGTAGGCAGTGGCGAAGTCCCAGTCGCGCTGGTCCTGGCCGGGCACCGCCATGATGGCGCCGGTGCCGTAGGTCATCAGCACGTAGTCGGCCAGGTAGACCGGCACGGGTTGGCCGTTGAAGGGGTTGACGGCGTACCCGCCGGTGAACACGCCCCGCTTCTCCAGCGGCCCGTCGGTGCTCTGGCGCTCGATGTCGCTCTCTTTGCGCACCCGCTCGACGAACTCGGCCACCTCGTCGGCCCGCTCGGGCGTGGTGAGCTGCTCCACCAACGGGTGCTCGACGGCCAGCACCACGAAGGTCATGCCGAAGCTGGTGTCGGGGCGGGTGGTGAAGACCTTGATGGTGGTGGCGGGGTCGCCTTGCACGGGCAGCTCGAACTGGGCGCCCTCGCTGCGACCGATCCAGTTGCGCTGCATGGTCTTGACCCGCTCGGGCCACTCCAAGCTGTCGAGGTCGCGCAGCAGTTCGTCGGCGTAGTCGGTGATGCGGAAGAACCACTGCTCCAGGTCGCGCTTGGCCACCAGGTCGCCGCTGCGTTCGCACGTGCCGTCGGCCAGGACCTGCTCGTTGGCCAGCACGGTCTGGCAACCGGGGCACCAGTTCACCGGGGCGTTGGCCCGGTAGGCCAAGCCGCGCTCGAGGAACCGTGTGAAGATCACCTGGTTCCACTTGATGTAGTCGGGGTCGTGGCTGCGGACCTCGCGGCGCCAGTCGTAGGACGCGCCGATGGCCTTGAGCGAACTCTTCAGCTCCTCGATGCGCTCGTCGGTGAAGGTGCGGGGGTGGACGCCGGTCTTGATGGCCGCGTTCTCGGCGGGCAGGCCGAAGGAGTCGAAGCCGATGGGGCTCAGCACGCCGTAGCCCTGCATGGTGCGGTGGCGGACGATCAGGTCGCCGAAGGTGTAGTTGCGCACGTGGCCCATGTGGGCGGCGCCGCTGGGATACGGGTACATGCAGAGGACGTAGAACGGGGGCCGGGGATCGTCGTTGGCCACCTCGTAGGTGCCGTCGGCGGCCCAGCGCTCCTGCCACTTCCGCTCGACGGCGGCGATGTCGTAGCCCTCTGCCATGCGGGCATCGTACGCGGTGGCCCGGGGCCTCCCCTTCGAGTTGCAGGGGCGGCGGGTGCTAATCTGAGCGCTCCCGCGGGGCTATAGCTCAGTTGGTAGAGCGCTTGCATGGCATGCAAGAGGTCACGAGTTCGATTCTCGTTAGCTCCACCATGGCCGCCTTACTAGAAACCCCGCCCTTCAGGGCGGTGGCCAGCAAGGCGGCCTTGTTGTTTCCGTCCGCCTGAGCGGTCGGACGCGTCCGACCCTCGTGAACCAGGCGTTGGGCCTGCACGAGCGTTGCCACCGGCGCAGCCAGGTCGGCATCCACCACGCCGTCTGTGTCGACATAGAGCCGCTTGAAGAAGGCCTGGTTCATCTGCCGCCGCTGCTGGTCGTCCATCCGGGCATAGAGCCGCTCGGGGTCGGCCAGTAGGCACAGCGTCAGTTCGACGGCATCGGCCGCTTCGGACAGTCCTCCCTTGATGCCTTCGAGGTCAGCCGTGAGCCGCTCCCGCGCCGCGCCCAGCTTCCGCAGCCGTCCCTTCGCCTTCTCACTCACCAGTTCCCCGTCGGCCACCAGGTCGAGCAGGTTCTCCTCCTGACGATCCAGTTTCGCCAGTTCCTTGTTCAACTGCTGGCACAGCAGCTTCGCCGCCTGCTGCTCATCGCCGACGGCTTCCCGGACCTTGGCCCGAACCCGTGCCGAGAACTCCGGGGTGAGCCGCAACGTGCCGTAGAAGCGAGCCACCGCTTCGTCCACGGCGTCCATGTCGAGATAGGGCAGTTCGCAGACGTGCTCCTGTCGACCTCGGCAGAAGAAGTAGAAGTACTCCTGCTTGGTGCGACCCACCGCTCGCTGGATGATCAGCCGGAAATCACGGCCCTGGTCGTGGCACAGCCCGCACCACAGCGAGCCCTTGAGGTAGTGGTGGTGAACGCGCTGGCGCTCGCCGCTGACCGCTTTGGCTTCGAGAACAGCCTGCACCTTCTCGAACAACTCCGGCGTGACCAACGGCTCGTGTCGGCCCTCGATCTCCTCGCCGTCGTACTCGACGTAGCCGAGGTAGTAACGGTCGCGCAGCATGGCGTAGATCTTGGACAGCGACACCGGCCCAGCCGGATGCTTGGCCGGTCGGGTCCGCAGGCCTCGCTTCGTCAGCTCATCCTGCAACTGCTCACCCGTGTAGCGCCCGGTGGCGAACAGCTCGAACGCCTGGGTAATCAGTGGTCCCCGCTCAGGGTCGACGGCGACGGTGCGAATCTCCCGGCCCTCGAACTGCTCCCGCACGTTGAGATAGCCGAGCGGGGCCCGTCCGAGCGTTCCACCGCGACGGGCCTTCTCCCCCATCTTGTAGCGGATGTCGGCGCCGTCCTCGGCCGAGCGGAACTCGTTGAACGACGCCAGGATGCCGTGCATCAACTGGCCGATCGGCGTCTCGTCGATGTGCTCGGTGGCCGAGATCAGCTTCACGTTGTACTGCCGCAGGCTCATCATCACCAGCGCATCGTCGATGCGATTGCGGTTCATCCGCGACAGCTTGTAGACGATGACATAGTCCACGTCCCGCTCGGCCTTGATACGGGCCAGCATGTTCTGGAACTCCACCCGCTTGTCCATGCTCGTCGCCGTGCGACCGGGCTCGATGTACTCGTCGACGATCTCGATCCCGAGCAATTCGGCCTTGCGCTCGCAGGCCTTGCGCTGGGCGGGGATGGACAGGCCCTCAGGGTCGTAGTCCGTCCGCACCTGACTCGGCGTGCTCACCCGGAGGTACAACACGCCTCGACCGGTCACGGCACCCTCACCGGTCGGCAGCGAGCGGGTATAGCCGCGCTTCTGCCGCTTGGAGGGCGGTGTCAGGACGGTACTCATCATCAACTCCTTTGTTACGAGATCAGGACCGGCGCGAGCCGGTGGTACACGGCGGAGCTACCAGCCGTCGGTTGCGACGGCAAGGACCAGTCGGAGGCTTCCCGGCCGCATCGACTACGACGGGGCCCGAGACCGGTCTGGCTCAGGCGCACCTCAACGGCCTGCTCGGACACCCCGAAGTGTCGGGCCAGGTCGGGGAGTCGTTGGATACGCAGCGCGGCCCAGGCGTGCTTCAGCCAAGGTCGAGGGATCAGCAGGCAACCGGCGAAGTAATCGCAGACCTGCTCGATGAACTGGGCTCGTTGGTCGTCCGGGACACCTTGGTAGAGCACGTCCACGAACCGGTCGTCGAGGATGTGCTTCAGTTCGTGAGCGGTGCTGAAGAGCTGACGAGTGGGCGCCTCCTGCGCACGCAGCAGGATCAGCCAGCGACCCTTCGTCCAGTGCGTCGCACCGGAGACAGGCAACCCGTTCACCCGTTCGATCTGCACCCTCGGCAGCTCGGCGATGATCCGTTCCGGCACGGGCGGTGCGGCCACCATCGAGAGCTTCAGGAACCGCGTCGCCTGCAACTCCGCAATCCGCAACGCCTCGGCCCGTCGCAGCGGTCTGATCGGTACGAAGTCCCGAAGAACGGCGATGGCGCTACGGCTCATGCCGCTCTCCGCAGCGTGGCGTTCTCGACGGAGAGCGTCGGGTCGTTCCACGGCCCGCCGCGCTGCTCCGACGCTGGTTGCTCGGCTTTCGGTCGGGCTGCTCGTTCCGGCTTCTTGGGGAACACCGACTCTCCCTCAGGGATGCCGTACTGGTGGCGCAGGAAGGCGAAGTAGCTCTCCAGTTGCTCGATGGCCTCCGGCGGCAGGTGGTACTTGCTCCGCAGGTAGGGCGTGAGGCCGGGAAGCCGCTCGGCCGCGGTGTAGCCAGCCAGGGCGTAGACGTCCTCCAGCGGGGCGTCCAAGGCGTCGGCAATCCGGGCCAGGTAGCGGGGGTCGGGCTGCTTGAAGACGCCCAGCTCCAGCTTGCTCCAGTACGTCCGGTCGACGTTCGACTCGGCCTCGGCGTCGTCGAGCGTCCAGCCCCTCGCCTTGCGGCGACGACGGATGTAGTCCCCCAGCGTGGCGTCTGTCCGCCCCTGTTGTTGCTTATGCTTCACATCATTGTTCCTGTTTACTGTATTCATTTTCTCAGATACATCGCGTGTAGGCAACACATCTATAGAGTGGTTATTACAACGACAGTCGGTACGCATTCGTCAAAGATCGAAGACGTACACACCGTTGTCGTCTTCGCCGGTTGTGAACTCCATAGAGAGGTCCCGGGCGAACGCTTCGGTGTCGAACCGGATGTAAGGCTGCAGTTCGGGCGGGCCGATGTTGTTGACGTCGACTCCCAGGTCCTCCAGCAGGCTCCAGGCGTAGGCCTCCATCGACGGCCAGCAACCGAGGTAGCAGTCGCCGAAGCGTTCCAGGTCGTTGCCCCAACCGGAGCCGAGCAGATGGGCGAAGTGGGCGAAGGCTCGGCCGTGCTCGTCGATCCCGGCAGCCAACCGAGCCACGTCGGACAGCGACTCGTACTCGGACAACTCCACCGGCCAGAAGCCGTCGTGGTCGTGGATGGCGTACTCCTCGGCGAGTGGCTCGGGACTGGCGGCCAGCATCCGGTCGATCTCCTCGCCGATCTCGTCCACCGATTGCGAGGCGTCGATCCAAACGCCATGCAGCCGCCCGGCGTTGTAGTCCGACAGCGACGCCATGTAGATGCGGGGCGGCTCGGAACGCTCCGCTTCCGCCTCGGGTCTTATTGGTGGTTCTGCTTCCATTCGTGATTCCTCCTTTCGATTACGTCTGTCATCAGGCCGCCGCGCTCGGCGACGCCTGATCTCGATCACTGTCAATCCGCCGCCGGGCCAGCTCCGCATAGGCCGGGTTGAGTTCAATGCCCAGCCAGTCGCGGCTCATTCGCTCGGCGACCAGCGCCGTCGTCCCCGACCCCAGGAACGGATCGAGCACCAGACCCGGCCGCCACCCCACCCGGCAGGTGCAGTCGGGAACGAGTTCGCCGAGGCGGTCCCGCCGGGGCTCCCGCCGCCAAGGGTTACCGCAGGACCCGCACACTCGCTCCGGGCAGGTGGCAGCGATCGGATCGTGGACGAGGCTCGACGGGAAGACGGCGAAGTGAGCACCGTCGAAACCAGCCGTGCCGAGTCGCCACACGTCCCCCGGGTTCTTGCCGAGCTCATGGCCGCTAAGGCCTCGCAGCCGCAGTCGCAGCAGCCCGTCGTTCGCCCCGGCCAGCGGTCCGGCCCATCCCGCCCTCCGCCCACCCGTGTACTTCGTCCGGGCCGCACTGCGGGCAGGGCGACGCCTGCTGCGGTGCGGCTGACGGATCACATCGAGGTCGAAGTGGTAGTGACGGGAGCGGACCAGGAAGTACACCGGTTCCCAGGTGCAGGCCAGGCGGTCCTTCACGCTGGCGGGCATGGTGGTCGTCTTGGCCCAGACGACCTTGTTGCGCACGATCCAGCCCCGCTCACTCAGGGCCAGCAGTAACCGCTCGGGTGCCAACAACAGGCTCTTGGGCGGTGCACCGTAGCGGCGGTGCCGGGAGTAGCTGTCGCCCAGGTTGAGCCAGAGACAGCCGGACGGCTTCAGCACGCGGGCCAGCTCGTCCGTGACCTCAACGAGCCGCTCGACATACTCGGTGACGGTCCCCTCGGTGCCGATCTCCTGCGGCCCACCGCCGTAGTGGCGCAACAGGTGGTACGGCGGGCTGGTGACGACGCAGTCGACGGAGGCAGCGGGCAGTCGTCGGAGCTGGGTCAGGGCGTCGCCGACGAGAACGGTGTTGCGCGGCACCGACTCCAAACGAATGCCCGTCATGAACGGACCTCCGCGTCGGCGTCCGTCGTGCCGAGGATCATGGTGTCGGCGAAGTGCTCGGTGTCGCAGACTTGGAACAGCCGCCAGCAGTCGGGATCGAGACGGGCCATGGCGTCGACCAACACCGAGGCCCGCTGCGCGTCGGGAGCGACCCACAGCACCTTGGGAAAAACGCCGTGCTCACGTTGCTCCGCGCCGTTCTGCCAGTACTCGACATACTCACGAGCCTTGCGGGTGATGCGGGCCGGGTGCTCGGTGGCCAGATCGACCTCGATGAAGTGGCGCAGTTCCCAGTCGCCGTGAGCGGTGACGGCGAAGGCGTCGGGCTTGACGAACTGCGGACGGCCGTCGACGGTGGCATGGGAACGCCAGCACGCCGGTTCGGCCTGGAAGGCGAGCAGTTCGAGCGTGTCCTGTCGAGTCAGTTCGGTGAGCACGACGTAGCACTCGGTGACCGCGACAGCGTGGGCCAGATAGGCATGGCCGGGCGTCCAGGGACGACGGAAACGGCGCAGGTCGTCGGTGACGAGGCGCTGGCCGACGACATCGAGGCGGTAGGTGTAGCTGTCGCTGCCGGGACGGTGCCCGCCGACGCGTCGGTGCAGCCGGGCGATAACGCGCTGCCGGGTGAGTGCGGCCAGGTGCCGTCGGGCGAGGCGCCGTCCCGTGTCGTTGTCGGGCCAGTGGAGGCGACGCAGTTGACCGCCGGTGGCGACCGTGACGGTGGCGAGGGTGGTGACGACGCTGCGGTCGGTATCGCTGAGCGTGTCGGCGATGCGACGGGCAGCGGCCTTGCTGACCCGAGTGGTAACGGGAGTCGGTGTCCCCAGACCGTCGTTGGCCTTGGGGAGCGCGACACCTGGCGCGAGCAGGTGTTTCGATGCGGGACACTCGGCCCGATCGGACGGCCGAACGGACCTCACATCGACCTCCGGCTGCGGCCGATGGAACCGTCGTCCCGTCCGATGTGCAGTCGGGCCCGGATAGCCGCCTCGATATCGGCCCGGTCGGCACCGAAGCGAGCTCGTGAGTGTTCCTTCACAACAGATGCAGCGCGCAACGGTTCGCCGGGCGGCAGGGTGCGAACGGTGCTCGGTGGCTGGGTGCGACCGTTGGCGAACGCGGTCACCACCGCCTCGTAGGCATCGAGGTTCATCAGGTCGTCGGGGGTCAGGCCGCTGCCGAACTCGCGGGCGAACAGGGCGGCGTCCTCCCGGTCGCAGCCGAAGACGACTTTGCTGCGGGTGTTGGCGAGCGCCGCGTGGCGCAGGTCGGTCCCCAGTTGGTACATGGCCTGCGCCGCCAGCACCGCCCCGACGCCGTAGCCGCGGGCCATGGCCAGCATGTCCTCGACGGCGTTGACCGGCAGGCGCAACACCGATTGCAGCTCGTCGATAACCACCAGGGCCGGGTGACGTTCGGTTGTTGGCACCGCCGCCCGGGCGCTGACCGCCTGCCAGAGCTGCGCTGTGACCAGGGCACCGAGCAGGCCCGCCGTCTCCTCGCCCAGCAGCCCGATCGGCAGCCGGACCAACAGCACGCCGCCGTCGGCCAGCAGCCGGTCGAAATCGACGGCCGGGTTCGGCTGGCCCAGCGTGTGCCGGACCGCCGTGCGCGTGGTGAAGGCCCGCAGCTTGTTCAAGGGCGCAGCCGTGATGTTCGCCACCTCGGCCGCCGACAGGCTGTTGAACCAGGCCCAGAACGGGGCGACCCCGACCGGATCGTCCACTTGGGCGAGTACCCGGCGTCGGAAGCCGGGATCGGCCGACAGCAGCGCCGGTGCCTCGCACAGCGTCATGCCCGGCACCTGCGTCAGCGTCAGCAACGTGTGGCGGATGAGGTCCGAGGAGCGCGGCCCCCAGGCACTGTGCCAGATCGACGCCATGATCGACACCACCCGGTCGACCACCAGCTCGCGCGTGGCAGGCGTGGAGCGCAACGGATCGAAGCCGACCGGCCGGGCGTCGGTCGGGTCGAACACGATCACGTCATCCAGCCGATGGTCGGGCAGCTGTTCGAGGACGTTGTCGACCAGCTCGCCGTCCTTGGGGTCGATGACGACGACAGCCTGACGGTTCTCGGCCAGACCGGCGAGGGCCAGGTTGCCCAGCAATACCGACTTCCCCACGCCCGTCGGCCCGATGACCAGCGTGTGATGGGTGCGGGCTCGCGCGTCGAGCGCCACCGGCCGCTGCGTGCCGGGGAAGGTGCCGATACCCACCACCGCACCGCGACTCGGCACCCCGCCGGGTACAGGCAACAGGCGGCAGCCGCCGAGCTCGAGGCCGGGTACAGCGTCGAGCTCGATCGGCCAGCCGACGAGCCCGCTGGCCTCGGTGACGTTGAGCACCCCGCCCGGCCAGGTGACGAGCGGGACACGGCGTTGCTGTATCCGTGAGCCGACGAGGCCAGGCGGCAGCACACGCCGCCTGAGCAACACACCGGGGGCTCGTACGCCGTGCCACGCCGCCTCAACATGACGCAGAAGGAGTCGTGCGCGCCGTTGGTCGTGCGCGACGACACCTATGCGGCCGACAGCGAGCAGGAGGGCGGCACTGTGCTTCTTGCGCAGCGCCGTTGCGGCCTCGCTGGTGGTGACGACGCCGTTGTCCGTCGTCAGCCAGGTTGCACCCTCCGACTTGCCTTCGACGCGGGCCGGAGCGACGGGAGGAGCAGATGCGAGGACGTACTGGACGGTGATGACTTCGCCATCGCGTAGCGGTTGCAGGCTGGAGAGCAGACGGGCCGACAGGACAGCCGCATCGACAGTCAACGGTCGTTGGCTGGTCGACAGGCGGTATTCCGCACCGATGCCAGCGGCAGGCGCGACGGCCTCCGTGCGCTCGTAGCGAACGCTGGGCAGGTGGGCGTGCAGGAGCGACACCAGCAACTGCTCCCAGGCGCCGGGCACGAGGAGGCGGTGGGTGATGCCCGAGTGGTCGGCGCACACCTCGCTCATCAGGAAGGGCGAGCCGGTGAAGAAACGCCGCCACCACGGCGGCAGGGTGCCGCTCCACCCGGCCAGCACGGCCTCGACAGCCTCGGCCGGAGTCTGTCGCGGGAAGCGCAGCGTGAAGGCGATGAGCGAACGCCGCCGATGCGCCGCTTCCGCCGCCCGGCGCACGACTACGGCCACGCCGAAGGCGAAAACCGACAGGACCAGCCAGGCCAACGTCACGACCCTGCTCCCGGCACCGTCTGGTCGGTGCCGCCGTCGCCCATGGGCTTACAACTCGCCTGCAGCCGGTGCCGTTCCTCCGGCGTCAGTTGCTCGACGAGGCGCAGGAGGGCGAAGGCCAACTTGTCGAGGTCGGGCTCCCTCCGTCGTACACCGCGGACCCTGATTCGTCGTTTCATTCGTCCTTCGCACCTCCTCCCACCCCTTGTTGCTGATTCACGGGCGCACCGAAGAACGGTCGTTGATTGCGTACCTTTCCGCCGTGCGCTTCTGTCCTCGCTATACGAAGCCGCCTACCAGCCCGTCAACGTTTTATTCACAACACCCGCCGTGGGCTACCGCCGCCAGTTGGAGTAGGGCCGCACGAGCCAGACCAGCAGGGCGGTCACCGTAAACAGCACCACCAACAGCGGCACCACTGGCATGACCACCCAAGCCGTAACGCGGATTACCAGGCAGAGGAACAACAGGAGCCCGAGACCGTTGCGGAGCTGGGTGATCATGGAGCCGATTGCTCCTGGTCGGACTGATAAGCGTGATCGTCCCCAACACCACACCCGGGGCGCCGGCCCGGGTGCTCTGCCTCGTGCCGCAACTGCTCCCGCATGGCCTCACGAAGCGCGCTGGTGTTCTCGCAGTCGATCTCGCTGGCAGTCGTGGCGGGATGGATGAGGGATCGAAAGGCGCCCTGCACCTGGATCAACGCCCACGGAGTTGTTCGGCCTGTTCGGCCATCGCCACGAACGTCTGGCGGGTCAGATCGTGCAACTGGCGTTCGGCCCGCGCCGCTTCCAGCCGGACCCGCAACAGTTCAGACTGCCAATGGTCGCCTCCGAGGCGGAAGCCGAGCAGGAACATCGCCATCACCACCATCAAAACGAGGAGGACCACCAGCACCATCACGACCGGCTCTCCCGGCAGAAGGTGTCGATGGTGTCGGCGATGATCTCGCCCTTGGCCATGCGGGCGATGTCGGTGAAGAACTTGAGTTCGTCGGTTACGAACGGATCACCGGCGGCCAACGTGTCCCGCCAGCGGGCGAGCATGGCCTGGCCGCTCATGGCCTGGCGGGTCAGATGGTCGACCTCGTGCAGCTTCTCGGACTGCACCAGGCCTTCCGCCTGGACGTTCGCCAGGCGAACGATGGTGCGGTGTTCGACTCGGGCGAGGTTACGTCCGGTCTGGCGCAGCAGGTGGCCGCTTGTCGGCCACTGGGCGGTCGACAGCGAACGGTCACGAATCTCCAACTGGTTCGGCATGGGGTGCTCCCTTCGGTTCCCTCGGGGTCTCCGAGGTGGTCTCCTGGGGCACTGCAACACAGCCGACTGGGCACCGTGTGGGGTCAGACTGGTGATGGAGTGGACATGCCGACCGAACTCATTGCCGACTTGCCGACCGAGGAGTTGGCCGAGGCCCTGACCGGGCTGCTTCCCCGCGGCCTACCGGCAACCGAGGCCACGGCAGGCGACGTACTGCCGAACCTGCGCAGCGTCTACGCCCGGGCGGTGCATCCCGACGTTCGCCTGAGCCGCATCGACGCGCTGAACGAGCTGTTGCCCCGGCTGATCGGCAAGCTCACCGACGAGGACTACGCCGAAGCCTGCCG
This sequence comes from Acidimicrobiales bacterium, assembly GCA_035536915.1. Lineage (NCBI taxonomy): Bacteria > Bacillati > Actinomycetota > Acidimicrobiia > Acidimicrobiales > Acidimicrobiales bacterium. The sequence continues at coordinate 24,594 of DATLNE010000023.1, read as the reverse complement.
CTGCCTGTTCGGTCTGGCGACTGGCACCCGTCGGGCCGGGCTGATGGAACGACGACGGCGAGCCGCCAAGGAACTCGGCTACACCACCGACCACGTCCGCAAGGTTGTCGAAGCTGAAATCCTCAAAGACCTGGCCGAACTGATGCGCCGTGACTTACTGCGCTACAAGACCCGGGTCAAGCGGGCGGTCGAGACGTTGGAGCCGACCGGCAGCACTCCCCGTCTCGCTCCCGAGCACCTGACGGCTGAGGAGGAACTGGTCTCACGCATCTGGCAGCACGTCTACGGGCTCAGGGCCGAGCTGATCGGCCATCTGCGGCTGGTCGACGAGCCCGGCTACGAAGGCCAGGCTGAGGATCACCGGCAAGCGGCGAACAGGCAGCACGACGAGCTACAGGCGCTCATCACGGAGTACGTCGAGACGTACGGCAAGAAGCTCATCGAGCACGGCGAGACGGAGTATGCCGTGGAGGCGTTGGAGCGGTTGTCGGGGTGGAGGGGGTAGCGCTACCGCGCCATTACGGGCGATGCGGAATCGTTCACGACGGTCAGGACCCGACGTTGGTCGCACTGAAAGGATGTACGTGGGTGACGAGCGAACCAGCGAGGCTGTCGGCAGCAGTTGGCACCTCCCTACTGCAAACCGCACTGTTTGTCGAGTTCGGCGAGATACGTCGCCAGAGCGAAGTGACCTCTTTGCTTGGCCAGCTCAGCCCTAGAGCTAACTCCCCAAACATCAAGCAGCCAATTCGACGGTTGTTCGCAGGGATCGACACCGTGTTCAACAAACCATTCTGCAAGCCTGGCGTTATCGCATCGCGCGCTCATCACCGACAGTGCATTGTCCCCATGCACCGTTTTACCTCGCGCATCCGCACGGTGTCTGTGTAGAAGTACAACCATGTCCTCGTCACAAAGCCGAGCGGCCAAGACAATTGGGGGATCGCCCATATCGTCGCGAATATTTAGTCGTATATCTCTTCCGTCAAGAAGCCGCATGAGGGTGGAGTGTTTCCTATCTTGGAGAAGCTCGGAGACCACGGCGACGTCGCGATGGGCGTTTCGCTCTCGGATTAGCCAAACAACGCCTCCCGCGGCAAGGAGCACGCCGACGCTGAGGAGGAGGATGATGATGCGACCTCCTCGTCCGCGGCTTGACGACGTTATGTCAGCGGCCACCGCTATCTTTCGGCGCGTGCCCAACTCATCGCGCTACCACCCTGATCGTCTCACCCGTGGCTTGGTAGCTGGGAACCGCCGCACGAAGCTCCTCGACAATCATGGCTTCGGTGAGCCGTGTAAAGTCGCCGTTGACTCGATCATAGAGTCGATAACCGACATCAATCGAGACCTGGTCGCTCGTAGCGTTATCGAATCCCGGCAATATGCCCACAAGCCAAGCGGCTGCGTTCGCTTCAAATGGGGTGATCCCGACCTTCTTTGCCATTAGTCCGTAGCCAACATTTCCAAGTACATCATAATAGATCCACGTATTATTAACCAGCGCGTAATTGGTTGTTGGACCTATTGCTTCTCTCCACCAAGGCTTGATGTCTACGGGTCCCCAGCGAGGACCCGTCAGGATAAGCATCTCGGCGTAACTCAAGCTTCGCCCTTGCAACCCGGACGTTGCGAGAAAGTTAGCCCTGTCCAGGTCGTTATAGGGCCGCAGTACATCAATGAGGTGAGCCGCAGGGTTTGGATCGGTCGGAGACAGTCCGGACATCGGCGGAAGCGATATCTGCATCTGCGGCGCGACGCCGACCCGAAGGACGCCGCCGCCCGCGGGGGCGGTAACGACCCTCAACGACCCTGTGGAGGAACCACTGTTCAACAGTTCGCTTCCTCCGAGTCGTGTCAACGTCAAAGCCTGACCCTTCCGCCGCCACCCGCCCCCCAACAGCGCTTCGATACCAGCAGCGGGCTGAAGCTGGTGCCCACTGATGGTCGGCTGAAGGTACTGCGCCGAAACGGTCGGCTGAAGGATCGACGCGGCGCTGCTCGACCCCTGCAACGATCCGTTCCACGTAGCGGTGCTTGCAGAGCCCACGCGCAGGGTGCCGCTCCAAGAACTCGCCGTGCTGACGGTGAGGAAGCCGAGCAGGTCGGTGTTGGTGCTTGGGTTATCCGCAACGAACTGGTACCTGGCAAGGGTGTCCGGTGTGCGGATGTCTCCCTTGATCGGGTCCGCTTGGAGCCACGAGCCCGTCCCGGGCTCATAGCTCCGGGCGAAGTAGTGACTGAGCACCGGCGTGTCATTGCCGATGCCGTTGCCGGGAAGGAGCGGGTCGGCGACTTCGCCGCCGAAGCCCATGCGGAAGGGGCTCTTGCCGAGGTTGACGCCGAAGTCGCTGTAGGCGGTGGCGTTGTCGAGCTTGGCCTTCCCGTTGGTGGCACCGAGGATCGAGCCGAGGGCGTCAGTGACGTACCAGGCGGGATCGTCCGTAGCCATCTGCTCGCCCTGGAGCTGTCCCCCAGCATCCCGCAGGTAGAGCGTGGTATCGGTGTCGCTCGCGAGGATTGGATTGAGCCCGTCCGCGGTCCACGTCGTGCTCGTCCGGTTGCGAACTTCGCGCACCAGACGGCCCAAGGCGTCGTAGGAGCGGGAGTAGTCACGCTGGCCGTCGCCGTTGCCACGCTTGCTGCGGTCGCCTGCCGGGCCGCTGCTAACCAGTCGATTCTCGAAGTCGTAGGCATACGCGGTTGCAGTGGACTGGCCCGGCGCTTGGGCCTCGGTGCTCGTCAGCACCCGGTTCCCGTTGGCGTCGTAGGCGTTGGTCGTGACGTCGGTGAAGGTGGCATTGCCGTTCTGACGGGCCTTGGTCGAGGTGACCACCTGTCCGGCGACATTGAAGGCGTTGGTCTGGGTGAAGGGATCGTTGGGCTTGGGCGTCGTCGGGTCGTCCGGGGCGCTCCACGTGAGCCGGTTGCCTACGGCATCGTAGGAGTACGTGCTCGGCAGCGGCCCGCCTGCGCTGTTGGTGAGTCGCCGCAGCGGGTCGTACGTGTAGGTCGTGGTCGTGGCGGTACCGCCGAGGTTCTGGGCCCGAGTGGCGACGTTGCCCGCCGGGTCGTAGGTGTAGGCGAACGACGCCAATGGGCTGCCGCCCCCCGAGGTGGCGAGTCCGATGAGCTCGTCGGCGTCGTCGAAACCGACCGTCGTCGTCGTGCCGTTGGGGCGGCTCACCAGGGTCGGGCGCCCGGCGTCGTCGTAGGCGGTGACGAGATCGCCCAGCGGGCTGGTCAGCCTGGTAAGGCGGTCGGCGGCGTCGTACTGGTAGGCGAGCGTCCGGCCGTCCGGAAGGATGAGACTCGTACGGTTGCCGACAGCGTCGTAGCCGTAGCGCAGGGTCTTACCGGCGGCGTCGGTGACGCTCGTCGGCCGTCCAAGTGCGTCGTAGGCCGTCGCAACAGCGCCGACGGCGTTGGTCGCCCGCAGCTGCCTTCCTACCGCGTCGTAGTCGAAGGTGTCCTGGCTCCCGTCGGGATAGGCACGCCGGACGAGCAGGTCACGCGAGTCGTAGGAGTACGACGTCGTAACGCCGTTGGCGTCGGTCCGGCTCGAGCGGGTACCTGCGGCGTCGTAGCGGTAGCCCGTGACCTTCCCGAGCGGGTCGGTGGTACTCGTCAGCAGCCCTCTCGCGTCGTACGCCTGCCCGGTGACGGCCCCGTTGGCATCGGTCGTCTCGGTCAGCAGCTTGCGGGAGTCATAGCGATAGGCAGTGGTGACGTTGACGGTCGAACTGCTGGGCTGGCCCGGTCGGCTGTTCTCCGTAACGGACGTGAGGTTGCCCGTATTGTCGTAGCCGTAAGCGGTCACGATGCCGTCCGGGGCGGTGCGGCTGGTCTGCCGCCGATTGAGGTCGAAGCCGAAGCGCGTCACCCGACCAAGCGGGTCGGTGGTGGCCGTCCGGTCGCCGATGGCGCCGTGGACGTGGCTCGTCCGGTTCCCCAATGGGTCGATCTCAGCCACCACGAGGCCTCCGGCGTCGTAGCGCACGGTGCTGGTCTCGCCGTCGCCGTTGGTCCGGCTGACGGGCTGGTCCATCGAGTCGTAGCCGGTCTTGTTCACATGACCGTTGGCGTCGGTGGTGTTCGTGCGGTTCCCAGCGGCGTCGTAGGCGTGGCTGGTGATGCCCCCGAGCGCATCGGTGACCTTGGTGACCTGTCCGGCTGCATCGAGCGTGAACGTCGTCGTCGCCCCGGCCGCATCCCGGCGGCTCGTCAACCGACCGGCAGCGTCGTAGCGGTTGGTGGTGACGCCGCCCGCCGGGTCGGTCGTCGTGGTCAGCCGGTCACGGAAGTCGTAGGTGTATGCCGTCCGGCGGCCGAGCGGGTCCGTGGCGGCAGTCAGACGGCCGACCGAGTCCCATTCGTTGGCGGTAACGCCACCTGTCGGGTCGGCAACCGACAGGACCCGACCGTTGGCGTCACGTACAAAGGTCGTGGTGGCACCTGTCGGGTCCGCCTCCACCCGGACCATGCCCGCTGCGTCATAGGCGGTGGCCCAGGTGTGCCCGGCGGCGTCGGTGACGGCCACACGACGGCCGAGCGGATCGAGGCTGTAGAGCGTCTTGTTGCCGAGCGGGTCAGTGGTCGACGTCAGGCGGTTTTCGCCGTCGAAGGTGTGCCTCACGACGCCCTCATTTGCGAGCGTCACGGCGACGACGTTCAGTTCGGCGTCGTAGGCGTAGCTGGTGACCGCTCCCCGCCTGTCGGTGATGTTGCTGAGTTGATCATTGACGTCGTAGCTGCGCCGCTCGCTCGACCCGTTCGGATACGTCGTACGAACAAGGTTGTCATTCTCGTCGTACTGGTAGGCCGTGGTGCGGCCGAGCGGATCCGTCACCGACGTGAGCCGGTTGGCAAGGTCGTACGTCATATGGGTGGTGCGACCGAGCGGGTCCGTCACGGAGGTCGTATTGCCCCGGCCGTCGTAGCCGTAGGCGGTGACCGCTCCGTTCTCGTCGGTCGCCGAGGTCACGTCCCCGGACGGGTTGTACGCGCGGGTCTGGGTGGTGCCGTCCGGGTTGGTGACGGTGGTGGGCAGCCCCTGGCCGTTGACCGTGTAGCCGATCGTGCGAGCCGTCCCGCCCGGCCCGCCCGTATCAGTCCGGGAGGTCAGGTCACCGGCGCTGTTGTAGGTCGAGGTGACGGCCTTGCCGAGCGGGTCCGCGACACCGGCGACCTGGCCGGAGGCGTCGTAGGCGATCGTGGAAGCGTGACCGAGGGGGTCGGTCTCGCCGACGGGCTGGAGGTCGCCGTTGTAGGAGGTCTTGGTCACGCCGCCGAGGGCGTCCTCGACTTCCGTGACCATGCCGAGGGCGTTCCAGCGATAGACCGTCTTCGCTCCGGCCGTATCGGTGTAGGTCGTCAGCCGGTTGGCGTCGTCGTACGCAATCGTCCGTATCTGGTCGAAGGCATTGGTCTGGCGAACGACCCTGGAGTGTTCGTCGTAGCCGTTCGTCAGGAACGTGACGCCGTCCTGGCCGACCTGCGAGGTCATGCGGTGTTGGTCGTCGTAGCCGAAACGGCGGACGGTGCCCCGGGCCGAGGTGATCGAAACGAGGTCGCCAGCGTCGGAGTAACCGAGCCGCCAGGTTGCGCCGTCCGGGCGGGTGAGGCTGGTGATCCGGCCGTGGCTGTCGGAGATGACGGCAACGTGCTGGCCAGCCTGGTCGGTGATACCGACGAGCCTCGGGAAGGCGCTGCCCGAACCGTCGTACGTCAGCGTGACGGCATTGCCCTGCCGGTCCGTCGTGGAGGTCAACATGCCGCGGCCCGATGCATCCTGGGTGAACGTCATGGATGCGCCCGTAGTCGAGGCCCACCTGAAGGTGGAAGCATCCACCTCTGTCAGGTTGGCGAAGGCACCCGCGGGCGTGTTGTAACCGCCGCTGCCGTTCGGCACGAAGAGGAAGGCCCGACCGTCTGCCAGGCTGAGGCCGACCGACCCGTCGCTGTATTGCTGGAGGAAGGAGCCGTAGGCGAACTGCCAGCCGACACCGACGGGCGAGTCCTGGCTGGACTGAGCGTTGTAGTTGAGCGACAGGTCGACGACCTGACTGCCGACACCGGAAAGCGTGAACACCCGCTCAGACGTGACGAAGTTACCGGTGGACATCGACACCGGGTCCGCCCCGTAGCGCAGGAAGTTCTGGTAACCGAGGTTCCGTAGCTGCCGCAGCCTGGCGGTGCTCGGGGGCGACGGGAATGTCCCGACACACTTGAAACCTTTGGACTGGAGGGATCTGCCCACGGCGGTGACGACAGCATTGACCAGCAAGTCCCGCCCCGACTGAATGACAGGCCAGTCGTAGTTGTGGTCGATGTAGAGCATGAAGATCTGTGCGTAGCTGCCCGGCAGGGAAGCGAACTCCGGGTACGGCAGTGTCAGGCCTTCCTTGGTCGGTGCCTCGTTGACGGGCGCTGTCGGACGACCGGTGTGGGCGTGGAGCTCGTTGAGAAGTTCAGTCCCAAAGGCGAGATTGCCGGGCGCACTCGTGGTGTAGGCCGATGACCCACCCTCGGCTTCGACCCCCCACGGCGTCCCCGTCAGGCCGTTAAGCGAGAGGGTCACAGAGACATCGGCAGTCTCCATCTGCGCCGCTCGCTCAGAGCGCGGCACGAAGTCCTGCGAAGTGCCACGCGTGATGATGACATCGGAGTCGCAGATCGAAGGGAGCTTGGCTTGGACGGCCTGAGCGATGTCATGGGTGATCGGGAGCTCTCGATAGGTAGTCCCATCGTGCAATCCGAACGAGAAGTTGTCATCCGGGTCGAGGGCCACGGTGGGCTTTCCGGCGGCCTGAGCGGCCGATCCAACCGCGAACAGGCTCAGGAGGAGAGCCACTACCAGCAAGCCCGCAAGGCCCCGGCGATAACCCGCAACATGCGACCTCGCCTGCGGCCCGCCTGGACGCCAAACGTGCGTCGACCTGCCCAGCGCCACATCTTCCGTCATGGAACCGGTGCCCCCCGTTCTTGCGGGTATCGGCGCCAAGACGTTTCTAGGCTTTACCCGGTCAGGCAAACTTCGCCATGGTCGGCGACGAGTCCTCTACGCCGCCCAATTCCGGCGGTAGGCCCAATAGCGGGTGACGTCAACGCCGGTAATCGGGCGACGAAATGTCCCCTAAACGGGAAGCACAACAGTCGAGCTGAAAGGGACAGGCGATGCCCAGCGGGGGGTCTGGGCACCGCCTGCGACCAGCCAGTGAGGGTTTCCTTGGCGGCCTTTGTCACTAGGACGGCGAAAGGCTAGACCCGGGCGTGAAAAACGAAGCGGTCGGTCGTGAGCGCCTTGGTCAGCGACAAACGGTGCTCCTTGGCAAACATGCGAGCGGCCCACTTGGCCGCCCGTAGCGGTAGACCCCGCCGCCAGACGCAATCCACCTCCGAGAAGCCACTGCTGCGGAGCATGCCGAGGGTGGCCGCCACGTTGGGCGCCCACCAGTTGGAGCCATCGGCGTTCAGTTCCGTGTTCGGGAAGAACTCGGCCGCTGGTCGGCGCGTGAGCAGCATCCCGACCTCGGTTTCGAGCACCAACAGGCCGGACGTGACCGACCGCACGCGTTCCAACAGCAGCATCGGGTGACGGATGTGATAGAGGACGCCGAGCAGGAGCACGACGTCGAACGTGCCGCCGACAGCTTCGGGACTGAGGTCGAGCGGGTCGATCCACTGGTCTCGAACCTGGGAGCTGACTGCTTCACGGGCGAGGTCGAACCCCGCCTTGGTGCCCCAGCCGCCGCCGTCCCAGCAGTAGCTGTCGGTCGCGAGCACCGATGCCCCACGACGCTCCATCTCGAACGAATAGAAGCCGTCCCAGGCTCCGACATCGAGCACGGACAGACCGTCCAGGCGTGCGGGCAGTCCGAGACGTGGCAGCGTGCGGCTCGGATCGTAGATGCCAGGCGTGCGCACGCCCGGGGCCAGTTCCATGCTGTGGAACCACCGGACGGCCTCGATCCGTCGCCGCAGTGATGCCCGATCGTCCTCTCGCTCCACCCCGGCGCTACTCATACGTAGCGAGTTATGCTACTCATCAGTATGTAGACCGACAAGTAGCAACTTCACAAGCGTCGGCGGCGTGGAAGGCGACCTACAACGAACCCTCGGACGCAACCTGCGCCGCCACCGCGAAGCCCACGGTCTCAGCCAGGAGGCCTTCGCCGACCAGCTCGGCTACCACCGCACCTACATGGGCGGGGTCGAACGGGGCGAGCGCAACCTGACGCTGAAATCCGTCGAACGGATCGCCGAGCGCATCGGCGTCGACCCGCTCGACCTCCTACGCCCCGGTTGACTACGGCTCGGTACCGGCCAACCGAGACTGACGTGGCTGGCGGGAAATGATACGGGCGTCTCATTCTCCGTAGAGCTGGCGCCGAGCACCCAGTGGGGTGGATCATGTTGACAAGACGATGTTAGCGAGGCGTGTGAGCCACGCTATATGGGCAGGTCAGAGCCCTCCAGCAAGGCCGCCGGACTGACATCGAGCGCCTTGGCCACCCGCACGATGTTGAGCAGCCCCACGTTGCGTTTGCCCCGCTCGATCTGACCGATGTAGCTCCAGTGCAGGCCGCACTCGTCGGCCAGGCGTTCCTGGCTCCAGCCAAGCGCCCGACGAGCGACCCGGACCTGCTCGCCAAACCGCCGGAGGACGGCGGCGTCAGGCGTCGCCGGATCGGCCGAAGCCGGGGCGACGCCCATCACCGATCGAGTTGCGCCACGGCTGAGCGCAGGTGCTCGGCGATGCCGTCGGGCATGCCGTCCAGTTCGGCCTCGCTCCGACGACGGACGTACTCGCGCACCGCCTCGATGATGAGTGTGGACCGGGTGGTGTCGAGCCCGTAGGCCAGCGCCCGCAGCGCCTCATAGACCGGCCTCGGCAACCGGAGGGTGAACGGGGCGGCATCATCATCGCCGGATCGGTGGCCCGGGCTGCGCACGCTCACGTCCCCGACGTCTCGGTCGAGGCCGCAAACACCAGCAGCTTCCCGGCGGCGTTGACCCGCCAAGCGGCCGCCGGTGTCGCCTCGTGGTCGAACAGCACCAAGTAGGTGTTGGCATCGACCTCGCCGCCCGGATCCGCTACCCCGAGCAGCACTGCTGTGTTGTGGCCCTGGCTGGTCAGTTCCAGCTGCGGCCCTTCGGGCTCCAAGGACAGCACGGCTCGCTCGTGCCCGGTCTCATCGAGCAGGGCTAGGCCGACCGTGGACGGAGCTGGTGGGTGGTCAAGTTGTCCGACGAGGAGGCGTACCCGGCCGTTGGCGTCGACGACTTCGAGACGACGGGTACGGGTTACGGAAGAATCTCTGCAGCTCGCCAGGTGCTCGGCCAGGCTCACCCGGTCGATCTGGCGGCGACAGACGGGGCACTCGGCCTCGTCACTGGTGGCCAGTGCCTCCACCAGGCTGACGACTAGCCGCCACTCTGCAGGCGTCAGTTCATTGAGCAGGTCGTCGTGCAGCCGTTCGGCTGCCGCTCGATGCGTGGGAGCCGGTGTCCTATCGTCAGCCATCGTCGGTTCCTCCAGTCAGGAATCGGCCAGGCCGGGGGCTGTCTCACCAGCGCCCCGGCCACTCGTTTACAGGTTGTCGCGGGACCATACGAGTGCGGGTAGTTTTACGCAAGCACCGTCGTAGCCCTACGGTTTGGGCCGTGGGACGGAAGGTCGATGCCGACGACATCGTGGGCACCCAGGAGATCGCCGACCGCCTCGCGGTGGCGCGCAGCGCGGTCATCCATGACTGGCTGCGTCGTTATCCCGACTTCCCCAAGCCGATTGCTTTTGTGGGCAGGCAACGACTGTGGAACTGGCCGGACATTGCGGCTTGGGCGAGACGGACGGAGCGGTTATAGCCGCCCTCGTGGATGATCCCTTCAGACGTACCTTGTCGCCAACGTTGGGATTGGGGTTACGGCCTGGCTGACAACTGTCGTACTGAGTCTCCTCCGGCCTGGCGCTACCCGCTCTCCAGCAGCAATGCGAAAACAGGTGTTCTAGCGTGGCGACTGAAGGGTGCCGATAAACCAGCTCGGGCACGTCGAACAAGGGGGAGCCATGCGTATCGCTTCATTCAACGTTGAAAACCTGTTCGCCCGGCCGAAAGCGATGAACCTCGCCACTTGGAAAGAGGGTGCGCCGGTATTGGCGGCGCACGCTGAGTTGAACTCCCTGTTGCAGTGCGCCGATTACCACGAGCCGGGCGTGGCGGAACGAATCCTTGCCCTGTTTGAGGAGCTGGGTCTGCTACACGACGACGAAGGGCCGTACGTGCGATTGCGGAAGATCCGCGGCCGAATTCTCAAGCGGCCGAAGCAGGGGCCGGTCACAGTCGCCGCTTCCGGCCGCGCCGACTGGATCGGATGGGTGGAGCTCAAAACCGAGCGCGTCGACGAGTTGGCCATGAAGCACACCGCCATGGTGATCTGCGACGTTGACGCCGATGTCATGGGGGTTGTCGAGGCCGAGAGCCGTCCCACCTTGGCCCTCTTCACAGAAGCCATGCTCAGCCAAGTCGGCGGCCGTCCCTACGAGCAGGTGATGGTCGTCGACGGCAACGACCAGCGCGGCATCGACGTCGGTCTCCTGGCCCGCTGCGAATATCCGCTTCTCGAAATCCGATCCCACATCTTCGATACCGACGCCAAAGGCGTGGTGTTCTCCCGCGACTGCTGCGAGTATCACCTCCGGCTACCCGATGGCACACGACTCGTCGTCCTCGTGAACCACCTCAAGTCCAAGGGGTACAGCGCACCGGATGACAGGATCGGCGCGAAGCGCCGCACCCGCCAGGCAACGCGAATCGCCTCGATCTACCGTGCTCTTCGAGAGGAAGGCCACCGCCACATCGCCGTGCTCGGTGACCTGAACGATGACCCTTCCAGCGAGGCGCTCAAGCCCCTGCTCGATGGCAGCGGCCTGCGCGACATCAGCGACCATCCCGACTTCGACTGGGGAGGACGGAAGGGCACCTTCGGCAGCGGCAACGAGAAGGACAAGATCGATTACGTGTTGCTCTCACCGGAGCTCTACGGCAAGGCAACGGGCGGTGCCGTCTTCCGCAAGGGCATCTGGCGCGGTCCACGAACGAAGAACCCCTGGCCGATCTACGAGACGCTGACGGCAGATGTCCATGCCGCATCTGACCACGCTGCCATCTACGCAGAGATAGCTCTCTGAGACTCGGTGGGCGGCAGTCCGCCCACCGAGCACCCGGCGATGGCTCGGTCAGGACCAGCCCGCGGTCATCAACCCCCAACCGGGTAGTCACACTCCGATTGGGAGCACCGTTTCAATTACCAGCCGCGTCTCCCGGCCAGGGCTACTCTTCCGTGCCCCAGTCATGGCTGAGCACAAGGAACTGTCCATGCCCGAAATTGATGAGATCCCGGTCGCCAACCTACTGCTTGACCCGCGCAACGCCCGCCTGGGTGACGAACAGCCGTCCCAGCAGGCCATTTACATCGCCCTGGCCAAACAGCAGGGCAAGCGGCTGGTCAAGCTAGCCGAGGACATCGTCAATAACGGTCTCGACCCCACGACCCTGCCCGCCGTCGTGCCGACGCCCGACCGTCTAAAGCGCTACCGGGTGATCGAAGGCAACCGACGCATCCTCGCGGTGAAGGCCCTCGAAACGCCCTCAATCGTGACGCCTGCACTGGGACCAGCCGAACGCAAACGCCTCATTGAGCTGTCCGGCAAGTACGCCGACAGCCCCATCGATGCCGTGAACTGTGTCCTCTTTGACAACGAGGCCGATGCTGAGCACTGGATCAGGTTGCGACATACCGGGGCCAATGAAGGCGTGGGGCTCGTCGAGTGGGACCCGAACGAACAGGACCGGTACCTTGCGCGCACCGGGGCCCGGCAGCCGACGGGCCAGGTCGTGGACTTCGTTAACAAGCTCCGTGGAACGAAGTCCGGCACCGGGATCATCACGAACCTGAAGCGCCTCTTGGGCACGCCCGAGGTTCGAGAAGCACTTGGGATCGAGCTCGTGAACAACAGCAAGACGGTGGTCTCGCACTACCCGGCTGAGGAGGTCGTCAAAGGACTCAGCCGTGTCGTCGACGACCTGGAGGAGGGCCGGGTCAAGGTCAAGAACCTCTACGAGAAGCCCGATCGGGTCGAGTACATCAAGACCCTCACCCGCAAGGACCTGCCCACGAAGTCGAAGCGGCTGAAGATGCCGGTGACGCTCGACGACCTTGCCTCCGGGCACAAGACGCCGGCTGTGGTGCGGCCCAAGAAGTCCACCAAGCGACCGAAGGCGACCACCCGCAGCTCAGTGATCCCCAAAGAATCCAAGGTCAACCCCAACCCGCCGCGGATCAACGCGATCTACAACGAGCTGGCGCAACTCAACGTGGACCAGTGCCCGAACGCCTGCGCCGTCCTCCTGCGGGTCTTCGTCGAGCTGAGCGTGGACCACGAGATCGAGAAGGCCAAGCTGATGACTGAGGCCCAGCGCCGGAACGCACCGTTGGCCAAGCGGATGAAGGAGCTCGCAGCCCATCTGGAGCAGACCAAGCGGATCAACGCCCAGCTTCGGAAGGCGATCGAGAAGATCGCCAACACGCAGGACGTCATCGCAGCATCCACCACCACCTTCAACCAGTACGTGCACAATCCCTACGTCCATCCCAAGCCTGGCGAGCTGCGTACGGCCTGGGACGAGCTTGAGCCGTTCATGGAGAAGCTGTGGCCGTGACCTACAACCTGACGAGGTACTAGTAATGGGAGGCGTGCCCCTCGGACGCTTCCCCTCGCCGCTTCGCTACCCCGGCGGCAAGGGCAAGGTTGCCAACTTCATGAAGCTGCTGTTCCTTGAGAACGGGCTGGTGGGCGGCGAGTACGTCGAGCCGTACGCGGGCGGTGCCAGTGTGGCCCTGAGCCTGCTCTTCGAGGAGTACGCCTCCCACGTCCACATCAACGACATCAACCGCAGCGTGTACGCCTTCTGGTGGGCGGTGCTCAACCACCCCGGAGAGCTGTGCCGCCGTATCTGGGATGCACAGTTGACGATGGATGAATGGCACGTCCAACGTGCGGTGCAGAACGATGCGGACGCCGATCCCCTGGACCGTGCCTTCTCGACGTTCTTCATGAACCGCTGCAATCGCTCAGGCATCATCGGCGGGGGCGTCATCGGCGGGCAGGATCAGACGGGTACGTGGAAGATCGACGCCCGGTTCAACCGCGAGGACTTGACCCGGCGCATCGAGAAGATTGCGCGCTACCGGGACCGAATCTCACTCTCCGACCAAGACGCGTTGGCGTTCCTAGAGCCATGGGTGAGCGGCGACGCCAAGGCATCGCTGATTTACCTAGACCCGCCGTACTACGTGAAGGGCGAGGGCCTTTACGAGAACTTCTACGAGCACGAGCACCACGTTGCCATCGCTGATCGTGTCAAGGCGCTGGCCGGGCCGTGGGTCGTGTCCTACGACGCCGCTCCTGAGATTCTGAAGCTCTACAACTTTGCCCGACCGACCAAGTACTCCTTGAGCTACAGCGCAGCCGACCGGTACAAGGGCTCAGAAATCATGTTCTTCTCGAAGGGTTTGAGAATTCCCACAGTGGACACCCCGGCGTTGGTGTCGCCGGAGATCGTCAGCGAAAAGCTCCTCGGAGTGTCCGTCATCTGATTCGAGGCGTTGTGTCGGTTGGTCTAGGAATTGGGTTCGTTCCCCAGCCTCGGCCGCGTCTGTACTCCGGCGGCCAACAAGGCACTGCGAACCGTGTTGTCCGAGGTCCCGTAGCGCTGGCTGAGCTTCCTGAGCGACCACCCCTGCGGGTAGAGCTGCGCCGCTTCGGCGATCTGCGCTTCACTCAGTCGTCGGTAGCGGGTAGGCACGCCCTGCCGGTCGAGGTGAGCCATGACGGTTGTGCGGTTGATGTTGTAGCGCTGGGCCAACTCGCGGATGAGGGCACCGGCCTGGTAGGCCTTGGCCAAGTCAGCAGCCTGCTCGGGTCGAAGCCGGAGCTGGACCTGCTTCGTACTGGGTTTGGCTCGTCGAGCTGTCCGAGAGGGCTGGAGCGCTTGCACGGCAGCCAGCGGTTCCAGTTCCCACCTCTGTTTCGAGTACGCCGCTAGGATCTCCACTCCCGTGTGAGGCCGCCGGCACCCGCAACACTCGGAGGCCAACGATCCTACCGTGGTAGGATCAGCCTATGACGCGAAAGCTCTCCGTCAGTCTTCCGGACGACCTTTATGAGCAGCTTCAAGCGGAGGGCGCCGAAAACGTCAGCGCCTTTGTGGCCGGAGCCATCCGGCAGCAGCTCGATCGCCAACGCCTCCTCGGCTTCGTGGCAGAACTCGAAGAGGAGCTCGGGCCGGTCGACGAGGATGCGTTCGCAACATTCGACGCGCTGCTCGATGACGTCCTCGCGGCGCAAGGTTCCGCATCACGAGTCGGAAAACACGCCCGGAAATCGGCCAAGAAGAAGGCCTCTGCTCCAGTCGCTCGGAGCAGATCGGCGGCGCGGTGACGGCAGTGGTCCTCGACACCCGTGCGGTCGAGGTGCTCGCCGACCGCACAGCGGACCCGATCGCCGCTCGTCATCTGCGTGACCTTTTCGCGTGGGCGGCGCGCCGGAACATGCCGGTCCGCGTGCCGACGGCCGTATTGGCCGAGGCGTACCGCGGTACGGGAGCCGATGCCGGCGTTGACCGGGTGCTGAACAGCGGTGTCGGGACGATCACGGTCGGCCGGGCGATGGCCCGTATGGCAGGACGGCTCCGCCACCGAGACGGCCTCGACTCGTGCCACACAGTCGACGCCCTGGTCGTAGCCACGGCGATACGACTCGGTGGCGGCATCATCTCGACCGGAGATCCCGACGACATCCGCTCGCTCGCCCGCGACCACCCGAATGTGGCGGTCGCCCCGCTTCGACTTTGAAAGGCAGAGCGTCCCGCTGCCGTGTGAGAATCCGGCGATGAGCACGCCGTCGATCAACGGGGCATCGCATGTCGCCCTCACCGTTCGCGACAAGGACGCCAGCGCCGAGTGGTACCAGCGGGTGTTCGGGTGGCAGGTCCTGGCCCGGCTCGAAGCAGGCCAGGCGGGCTCGCCCCGCGTCCTGCTGTACGACGCGGGCAGCGGGTTCGCCTTGGCCCTGTGCGAGCCCGACGACCGTTCCCTCGACGCCTTCGACCACCGCCGCACGGGCCTCGACCACCTCGCCTTCAACCTGGCCGACGCGGCCGAGATGGACCGGTGGGTTGCCCACCTCGACGATCTCGGCGTGGCGCACTCGCCCGTGCGAGACGCGGCCATCGGCACGTTCGTGTCGCTGGAGGACCCGGATGGCATCCAGTTGGAGCTCTGGTTGACCGCGTAGCACACTTGCTACGATTATCGCATGGGCGAAGCGGCGTCGCGCGACCTGCGCAACAACACCCGCGGCCTACTCGACCGCGTGGAAGCGGGTGAGCACATCACCATCACCATCACCATCGATGGTCGAGCGGTCGCCGTGTTGCAACCCGTCGGACGCCGGCCGCAGTGGCTCGGACGTGAAGAGTTCGTGCGCCGGGTGGTTCCCCACCAAGCCGACGAGGGGTTGCGGCGCGACCTGGCCGAGTTGGCCCCCGACACGACCGACGACATCCCCTGAGGGTGACCCGCGGCCTGGCCGACACCACGCTGTTCATCGCTCGTGAGGCGCGGCGTCCCCTCGACACCGACGCGTTGCCTGACGAGATTGCCGTCTCCGTCATCACCATCGGCGAGCTCCGCGCCGGCGTGCTGGCGGCGACCGACATCGAGACGCGCGATCGACGGCTTGCCACCCTTACTGCGGCGCTGGCTCTGCAACCGATCCCCATCGACGAGCAGGTGGCCGATGCATGGGCGAGGCTCCGAGTTCTCTTGCTCGACAGCGGTCGTCGCATGCCCCTGAACGACTCGTGGATCGCCGCCACTGCGATAGCACTCCGCATCCCCGTCGTGACCCAGGACGACGACTACGTGGAAGTGGCAGGACTGACCGTCGTCAAGGTCTGACGATCCAGCGGGCGGCGATCGGGGCGAAGCGTTCCGCGGTACCCGGGGGCGCGTCGTAGACGACGACGTTGACGTACTGGTCGCCTCGCAGCACCACCAAGCTCTCCGAGCGTTCCCGTGGGCCGGCACCGACGTGCGCCCGATACCCCGGGCCGCTGACGTCCTTGCCCTCCGGTTGCCGGTGAAAGTCCTTGCCACCTGGCCCCACGGCGAAGACGATCATGTGCACGCCGGGCGCCCTGCCGTAGCCGCAGCCCGACGAGTGCGCGGTGGTCGCCTGCGGCTCGAACGCACGCCCCTCCAGCCGCACCCCCAACACTCGCACGACCTCGTCGGCGGGCAGCACGTCGCACGCCGCCACCGCATCGGCCGGTTCCGTGGGCGCCCACACCACAGCGCCCACCACGAGCACGGCGGCCACAGCCCCGACATGCGCGGCCCGGGGCGTCCACGCCGACGCCGCGAACACCAGCCCGCCCAACAGGACCGTCGCCGCCAGGCCCAAGCCGAAGGCCCACGTGGTGAGCCCCAACCGGGGCGCCATGGCCGCACGGCACGCCTCTGCCTTGCCGATGACGGGCGACCCCACGATCATCGGCTGCGCCTTCGAAAACGACCGCCCAGTGAGAAACGCGGCCGGGGTTCCGCAGTCGTAGTAGTTCGTGCCCTCGTCGCCGGGGCGACCCGCCGACACCGGGATGGCGAGGCCGGCGACGCCGACGATTGCGGCCACCAAGCCTGCTGCCACCACCAAGGGCAGGAACGACGCGGCGGTGGCCTTCTCCCGCATGAACACGAGGATGCCGGCACGTCGGGCCGCGAGCATGGGCGGACGCACCACCGACATCGACGACATGGGGGTGGTGGCCATCGCGTCCGACGCGGCTGCGGGACGGTGTTGACTGTGACCGCCATGCCGACCACGAACTGGCCGACGACCACCGCAAGGCCGTGCGCCACCGCCTCGGCGGGGACGGCTGATAGGTGAAGTTCGCCGAGCTCCGCTCGCGCTGGGCGCCGGAGCGGGCGGCCGATGCCTTCGCCCGCCTCACCACCGGGCGCGACCTCGCACCGGTCGCCTTCGGTGAGGTCGACGGCCGCCTCGACCTACGAGGGCTACCCGGCGACCTCGACGCCTTCCGCTCGGGCCGGTCCGACGCCTACCCGCCGCTCGACTACGTCGACGTACGGGACACCACGTGGGAGCACCTCGACCTCACCGCCGCCGCCCTGCCCGCGCTCTGGCTCAGCCGCTGCACCATCGTCGGCTCGATCTTCGCCCGCGCCGACCTCACCAGTTGGACGACCGCAGGCTGCACCGTGCGGTCGTGCTCGTTCGAACACGCTGTCCTCTACGCCTGCTCCTTGGGCGCAGAGACACGCTCGCTCTTGCGCCGGAAGCGACGGCCCGGCCTGTTCGAAGACTGCGACTTCACCGGGGCCGACGTGCGGCGGGGCTACCCGGGCACGACGACGACCTACTGCCGATGCACGTTCGAGCGCTTCCGCAGCACCGACTCGTGGTGGCTCGACGCCGCGCCCGACGTGGCCGAGCGCCGCGACTGGCAAGCCTGGACAGCTCAGCGATAGGCGGCGCGGGCGGCGCGGTACGACGCCGACTCGGCCACGATCCGGGGCTCGAGGAAGTAGTCGAGGGATCGGTCGGTGCCCCCTGCCCGCATCACGTCGGCGGGCGTGGCCACCTTGTCCGGCATGCGCGGCAGGCGATCTCGGAACACCTGCACCCGGACGGCGGGAACGAACTTGGCGCCGTTGGGATGCGGTAGCCACGGTCCGTCGCCGCAGATGTCGACGTCGGCCAGCGCAGGCCAGCGCTCCAGCATCGACCGAGCCGTCTCCACGGCGACCGGCAACTGGTCGACGAAGGTGTCGAGCGGCCACTCGGGCACGCCGCGCACGTAGAGGCCGAGGTGGCCGTCCTTGACCATCACGCTGACCACCTCGGCCCGCACCGTCTTGAGGTAGTCGTGGGCAGCGGCCTCTACCTCGGCTGCCGTCGGCTCCCGCGGCGGTGCGTCGGAGCCGGAGGAACACGCGCCGCCGACGATCGCCACGACGACGGCGAGTACGACACGGGCCCAGCGGTTCACCAGCGGCACGGGCGGCGACGGTACCCGAAGCACCGCCGGCTACCATCGACCGGTGCCCCCGCTGCGCCCGCTTGTGCTCGCTGCCCTCGTCCTCGGAACAGCCGTTGCCTGCGGGAACGGCGACGGCGGCGACGCCGGGAAGGACGCCGCCCCGGAGACGTCGACCTCCACCTCCACGACCAAGCCGCGGCGCGGCCTGCTCGACCAACGCGAGGAGTTCCCGGCCTACGCCGTCGACGCCAAGGGCCCCAAGGTCGACGTGTACGACCGACCCGACGGCGGCGTGGTGCGAACGTTCGACAACCCGCAACCCTCAGGTGCGCCGCTGGTGTTCCTGCAAGAGCGGCGGGAGGGTGAGTGGCTCAACGTCTTCCTCCCCGCCCGCCCCAACGGCAGCACCGGCTGGGTGCGGCGCGCCGACGTGACCGTGCGAGGCGTGGCCTTCCGCGTCGAGGTGCTGCGGGGTGCCCATTCCCTCAAGCTCTATGAGCGAGACCAACTGGTGCGGGAGTTCCCGGTGGGCATCGGCACCAACGACACGCCGACGCCGGGCGGCACCTTCTACATCAAGGAACTGCTGGAGCCGCCGAACCCCGACGGCGACTACGGCCCCTACGCCTACGGCCTGTCGGGGTTCTCCAACGTGCTCACCAACTTCAACGGCGGCGCGGGCGTGATCGGCATCCACGGCACCAACCAGCCGGGCTCCGTCGGCCGCGACGTGAGCCACGGCTGCATCCGCATGCGCAACGAGGACATCCGCTACCTGGCCGAGCGCCTTCCGCTCGGCACCCCGGTAAAGGTGCTCGCCTAGAAGTCAGCCGGTGAAGGACGGGCGGCCGCGGACCGCTGTCGCCGCGCCCGTGTCGTCGTCGTCCTCGTCGTCGTCTGTCGGCTGGCCACCGGCGGAGGTGACGGTAAAGCCTGCGGCCTCGAAGTCGGAGCCCGGGCACTCAGCCACGAAGTCGTACTGCCTGGCATCGAGGTCGTCGGGGATTGTGTACGACGCCGAGAACGTGCGGTCGTCGTTGAGGGTGACGTCGGTGACCTCGTCGACCAGCTCGTCGTCGGAGTCGATCAGGGCGATGATGATGTCGTCGCCGTAGCAGAGCGTGCCGGAGATGGTGACCTCGGTGCCGGCGGGGCCAGAGGTGGGCGACACCGCCAGCGTCCCCTGCCAGGCGGCCACGGTGAGGTCGACGGTGTTGCTCCCCGCGGCGCCGCCGCTGCAATCGACCGAGCTCTGCACGGAGGCGTCTTCGCCGGCCACTGCGTTCTCGGGAACGGTGATCGGCTGGGTGTACTCGCCCGACGCATCGGTCGTGCCCGAGGCTGTCGCTGTGGCCGGGTCGCCGTCGGGGTTCGTGTAGGTCAAGGTGACGGTGTAGGCGACGCTGGCGCAGTCGCTGGTACCCGTGACGGTGACCGACTCGGTCGGCCGAGCGGTGGTGGGGGTCACGCTGATCGAAGGGGCCGCGGCGCCCGCACCGGCGGGCGTGGCCGGGACGACCACGCCGAGCACGAGGGCGGGCAGGAAGAACAGCACCTTGGTACGCATGGCGGGCAGCGTACCTTTTCGCCCCCTTACGCCGACTGTTCCTCGCCTGTGTTGTCGTCGAACAGTGCGGCCAGGCGCTCGCCCAAACGGGCGCGGGCGTGGCGTTCCATGGCCCGGGCCAGCTCGGCGTCGACGGCCATGCGGGCCAAGGGGCGCAGGCGGTGCACGAGCTCGGCCAGGCGGGGCACCTGTTCGGGGGACAGCTCGGCCAGCGGGTCGAACACGTGCGTCGACACCGTCTCCACGAAGGCGGCGGCCACGGCGTCGATCCGGCGGTGCAGTTCGGCGCCCAGGTCGAGCACGGCGTCGAGGGGCACCCCGGCCGCCACCATCTCGGCCGCCGCATGCACCTGGCGGGGGCTGAGCACGCGGTAGCCGTTGCCCTCCGGCTCGAGGAACCCGACCTCCACCGCCCGTTCGATGCCGGCGGCCGCCTCACCCCCGCCGAACAAACGAGCGAGTTCCTCGCCCGTCATGTGGACGGGCGCCTCGTCGCTCCACGGCCCGGCGACGGCCATCTCCAGCCCGATGACATCACGCAGCTCACGGCCGCGCTCCCAGGCCGACAGCAACTCACCGATGTTGGCCAGGGCGTAACCCCGGCGTAGCAGTTCGGCGATCAGGCGCAGCCGCACCAAGTGGGCGTCGCTGTACAGGGCGACGCGGCCGGAGCGCCGGGGCGGCGGCAGTAGTCCGCGGTCCTGGTAGGCCCGCACGTTGCGGACCGACGTGCCCGCTTCCCGGGCCAGGTCGTCGATGCGGTACTCGTTCATGACATTGGTCACTGTACCAGTCTGTCGGTTGACATTTACAGTGTTTGATGTCACGGTCGGCCGGTGACAACTTCTCAGGTGTGGACCCCCACGGCAGAGGATCTCGTCGGCTATCGCAGCGTCCAGCAGTTGGCCTACCGCTGCGCCGAGACAGTAGCCGCCACCCTGGAGCCAGGCGTGACCGAGCGGGCCGTCGCCCGCCGCATGCGGGAGTGGCTGCTCGACGCCGGCGTCGACGACTGGTTCCACGTGCCGTTCGCCTGGTTCGGTGACCGCACCGCCTTCCGGGGCTTCCGCACGTCGTTGCAGTTCTTCCCCACCGACCGCCAACTGGTCGAGGGCATGCCGTTCATCCTCGACTGCGCGCCGGTGGTCAAGGGGTACTCGGCCGACATCGGCTACGCCTCGTCGTTCGGCCCCAACCCGACCGTCGACCGCATCCTCGACGACCTCGCTGCCCACCGGTCGCTCATCCTCGACCTGGCCCGGCAGCGACGCCCGCTGCGGGAGATCTACGAGGCGGTCGACGCCCTCGCCTCCCAGCAGGGCTACGAGAACCGACACCGGCGCTACCCCTTCGGCGTGATCGCCCACCAGGTCGGCCCGCTGCCGACGCATCCCCGCAACGTGGTGGTCGCCGGGTTCGGCCTGCGCAGCCTGCGGGCGTTGGTGCGCAACGCAGCGGTCGGGAGGGCCCGGGGCTCGTCGCCGTTGTGGTCCGACAGCAAGCGGTCCGCCCATCCCCCCACGCCCGGCCTGTGGGCCGTCGAGCCCCACCTCGGCACCGGCGACGTGGCGGCCAAGTTCGAGGAGCTGTTGGTGGTGACCGACGACGACGTCTTCTGGCTCGACGACGACCTGCCCCACGTGCGCCGGTGGAACACCACGGAGGTGAAGACATGAACACCCTGCTCGCCCATGCCGAAGGTTCGTCGTCGTTCTGGAACGGCTTCACCGAGTTCGGCGCCCTGTGGCTGGTGCCCGCGCCGATCGTCCTGTTGCTAGTGGGTGGCGCCGCCGTGCTCTGGCTCCTCGGTACGGGCCGCGGCCTGCTCGCCCGGGTGGGCGACGGTGCGGCCCGCATGACCGGCCTCCCCGACTGGGTGGCGGTACCCGTGCTCACCATGCTGGCCGGCGCCTTGCCCATGGCCGCGCTGGGCTTCTACTGGGACGTCGCCTGGCACATCGACGAGGGCCGCGACGAGTTCCTCTTCTCCCCGCCCCACGTCGCCCTCGCCGGCGGCCTCGCCCTCATCGGCGTCGCGGGCGTGCTCGGCATCCTGCTGGCCACCCGTGCGCAGCCGACGACGGGGTGGAGCATCGGCCGGTGGCGGGTTCCGCTGGGCGCCGGTGCGTTGGCCTTGGCCGGGGCGGCGTCGATGGTCGCCTTCGGCGCCGACGAGATCTGGCACCGCCTCTACGGCCTCGATGTGTCGATGTGGGGACCCACCCACTTGACCATGGTCTCGGCCGCCGCCTTCAGCCCCTTCGCCGTGTGGCTGCTGCTCGGCGAGGCCGGGCCGGGCGCGGGACGGCCCGTGCCGGTCACTGCCATCAAGATCGCGTTCGCGGCCGCCCTCATGGTGGCGCTGTCGGCGTGGCAGTTGGAGTTCGACCTCGGCGTGCCGCAATGGCAGGCGCTCTACCACCCCGTCCTCATCGTGGCCGCCGCGGGGCTCGGCCTCACGTCTGCCCGCACCATCCTCGGCCCCGGCGGCGCGCTGCTCACCGCCATCGGCACCATCGTGATACGGGGTGCCTTCACCAGCGTGGTGGCCGGGCTCGGGATGACCACCCCGCGCTTCCCCCTCTACCTCGGCGCTGCCCTCGCGGTGGAAGCCGCCGCCGCCTTGGCCGGAAAACGGTCGACCGTACGCCACGGCCTGATTGCCGGCCTCGGCGTGGCGACCGTGGGCTTGGCCGGCGCCTGGGCATGGACGCACGCATGGGGCTACCGGCCCTGGCAGCCCAGCCTCTTTCCTGAACTGTGGGTCGCCGTCGTGGTGGCGTTGGCGGCATCCGTGCTCGGCGTGGCCGTGGGGCGCATCGTCAGTCATCGGCCGTCTGGGCTGCGGACCCCGGCCGTGGTGGCCTGCTTCGTCGGCTTGGCGCTCGGCGTGGTCGTGCCCTTCCCCCGCAACGCCCCTGACGCCGAAGTGGTGGTGCGCACAACGGCTGCCGGCCCGGGGCTGGTCGACGTCGAAGTGGTGGCCGACGATCCGAGCCTCGGCCAGGGAATCGACTGGTTCGAGGTCTTCTCCTGGCAAGGCGGCGGGTCACGCCACGCGCCGCTGCTCCAAGGGGCCGACGGCGTCTACCGCGCCGAGCACGCCATGCCGGTGGGCGGCACGTGGAAGACGATGATCACCTTCGCCGACGGCGACCGCCGGGGCGTCGTGCCCCTGTTCTTCCCGGCCGACCCGGCCATCGACGCCTCCGAAGTGCCGGTGGTGGCCGAACGCCGCAGCCGGTTCACCTCGGAACAGGCCGCCCTCCAACGCGAGCGCCACGACGGGCCTGCCTGGCCCGCCGTCTTCGGCTACCTGTGGGTGGCCGGGTCGATCTTCAGCCTGATCGGCATCCTCGTCGCCGGCTACGTCGCCCTCGAACGGCGTCGGCGGGCAGGCACGTGGCCGCCCCCCGGCAACGACCCCGGGCCGCTCGACGGCACGCGGGTGGTTGTGACCGGTGCGGCAGGCGGCATCGGCCGCGCCGTCACGTCGGCGTTGCAAGCCAACGGCGCTCGCGTCGTCGGCATCGACCGGGCCGACGCCGACCTCACCGACGCGGGCGCCGCCGAACAAGCCGTGCGGGCCGCGGCCGAGAAGTTGGGCGGCATCGACGTGCTCGTGAACAACGCGGGCCTCGGCACCGCGGGCGACAGTGGCGCCGCTCCCGACGAACGGGCGCAGGCCACCGTGGCCGTCAACCTGTTCGGCGCATGGAACGCCACGGCGGCGGCCATGCCCTACCTGCTCGAAGCACGCGGCCACGTGGTGAACGTGGCCTCCGGCCTGGCCGTGGCCACCGTGCCGTATGCGGCCGCCTACGCGGCGAGCAAGCGGGCCGTGCTCGCCTACGGCGACACCCTGCGCATGGAGTACCGGGGACGCGTCGCCGTCTCGGCCGTGCTGCCCGGCTACATCCGCACCTCGATCCACGCCGGTCCGGCGGCGGACGGGGTGTCGCTCGACGGCGTGATCCCCGACGAGCCGGTGGAAGCCGCGGCAGCAGCCATCGTCGCCGCCATCGAGACCCGCAGGCGCACGGTCATGTCGTCGCCCCTCACCCATGTGCGGGTGGCCGCCGCCCGCTGGCTCCCCCGCACCGCCGAACGAGTGATCGCCCGCCGCGTGCAACGGCGCCGCTTGGCCCCTGCGTTCGTGCGCTTCCCGGAGCCGTCCGGCTCGTAGCGTCGGTCACGCGGCGGAGTCGTCGCGTTCGATCAGTTCGTCGTGAAAGCCTGCGGCCGGCACGCCTCCCGCACAGCCAGCCCGCACGCCATGTCGTCACTCTTTCCGGGGCCGCAACCCCGCTCGGCCGCGCCCGCTACCCCGGAGGCCCACACGTTCGAACAGGGTTCCGCTCGAACGGCGGCGCCAGCGGTTCGTCGTGCCGGGCGGCGCAGGCGACCTCCCAGGCCTGCGGCCACGGGTTGGGCAGGCACCCGTCGAGCTCGGTCGACTGCTGCGCCATGATCGGCGCCGCTTGCCCCACCGCCGGGCACTGCACCTCGGGGTGGTGCTGGCCGAGCAGGTGGCCCACTTCGTGGTTGACGAGCATCTGCCGGTACGACGGGAGGTCGCCCGTCCACTGGGGCGTGGCCCGCCGCCACCGTTCGGCGTTGAGGGCGACCACCGGCCCGTTCTGGCAGCTGTAGCGGCCGTAGACGTCGTAGGGCCGGCACAACCCGTCGACTGTCGGCCCTTCAGCCAGCACGATCGAATACGGCGCGTCGGCGGTGAAGCGGAACTCGAAGCCCGCGGCCTGCCAGCCGCGCCGGTCGGTGAGGGTGGCGCGCACGACGGCGTCGAAGTCGGCCGTCGCGGCGTCGCGCACGCGCCGGTCGAGGCGCACAGCGACGACGACCGGCTGCGGCGCAGGGATGGTGGTAGTGGTCGGCGACGTC